>JADGCV010000001.1 GCA_015228815.1 Magnetococcales bacterium
GGAAATTCGCTTCGGGTGAAATGGCGCGTGGAAAATCAAAAGAAAAATCAAAACCCTGGGGGCAATCCCCCAGACCCCTTTTTTCTTTCAATAATTAAACCTGTAAGGTACCTGGGCAGTTACCTTTTTTTTCAATAATCCTGAACCGGAGAGGATACCCAGGCAGTCACCAATGGTTTATTGTCCCAGAAATTCTCACCGGGCTTTAACCATTCTCTTCTCTTTCATCAGCGCCATGGGCCGCGGTAGCCGCGCCAGTCGAAGAGTTCATCTTCCGGTGCGCGATAAGGGTCATATACCGAAGGATAACGGGAATCACCTCCTCGCCACCCATCCCGGGGGCGAAACCAGTCCGAACCCGAGGACGGCCATCCCGGAACAGGCATTCCCCAGTTCCCGACACCCGGATTGACCCAATCCGTACCGCCATTCCATGAAAAAGAGCCACCGGACCGGGAAGTATTTCCCGCATCCCGACCCACCCGGTCCGATTCGTCACCATACCGCGACCACCCGGTCCCCGACCTTCCCCCGATATCGGACCGTTCAGTAGCCATTCGACCCTCGTACCGTTCCGCCCCCTCGCCGCCATTCCAGCCCGTCCCCCAGGATCCGTCATCCCCCTGGACGCCCGAACGGCCCGCGCCATATCCGGGAGAAAACCCGAACGCATCCGGACGTTGCCCACCTCCCCACGATTGCCCAACACCTCCCGGGCCACCACGATCACCAACCCAACCCGACCGACCCCCTTCGTCGTACCCTCGTCTCCCTTCATCGGAGGGAACATTCGCCCCCGAACCCTGGCGGCGCAGAAAATAGGGATCAATTTCGCGCCGCGGATCCAGAGTCTCGGGGTCGGAGTATCCATCCGTCGCCCCACCCCGTTCAACCCCCCCATAAGACCCGGAGGAACCGTTGCCGCTGCCCTGGCCCGACCCACGTTCCGGACCGAAACCACGATCCTCGCCCATCCTGGAATCGTAGCCCGACCGGCCCACCCCTGGGTCCTGTCCCCTGCTCAAGCCATCATCGGCATTTTGAAACTCCGGAGGGGGATCCCAATAACGGCTCCCACCCGGATAACCCCATCCATCACCCCGTGCCGCGCCTGCCTTTCCACCCGCTCCTTGCGACGGAACATCGCGCCAGGAAAGCGGAGAAGATCCGTTCCCCGATTTCCCCGAATCGACAGTCGTACCCGTGAACGGGGACACCGACCCGACCGCTGGGCCAGAAGTTGAAAAAATACGTGGACCCGACGCGGCATCGGAAGCGTCAACCATCGTTCCCGACCCATCCACCTGGATAAACGATGCCCCCGCCACACCAGGCGAAGGATTCAGTACGAACACCACCCAGGCGCCCAAAACTACGTTCCCGAGGGAAAAATGGCGCATCACGACTCCTCGCCGGTTCCTTCGCCCTGGGCCTTCATCTTCAAACGAATGCCACGGCGTCCGCCCGAACCACCATGAGTTTTCGCACGAACCGACCGGGAAACCATCACCCCGGAAGACTCGTCGCCCATCTTCTTGACCGTTTGAACCGCCACCTCCCTCCCCGTTTCCACAGGAGCGATCCCGGCAAGAAACGCCGATGCCGCGCCTTCATCCTCCGAAACGGTTTCGTGTTCCAAGACGGAAGCATCACTATCCCCCGCCTTGATTTTCAAGACCACTTCCTCTTCAACGGGTGGCACCGGACCCACGGCTTCCTCTTCAACGGGTGGCACCGGACCCACGGCTTCTTCAACGGGTGGCACCGGACCCACGGCTTCTTCAACGGGTGGCACCGGACCCACGGCTTCCTCTTCAACGGGTGGCACCGGACCCACGGCTTCCTGGGAAATCATCACTTCCGCGGTTCCGATCGCCGGAGACCCCGCCTCTCGATCCGCATCTTTACCAACAGATTCCCCCGCACCCCCGGTTTTCGACACATCCGCCGCATCCGAAACTTGGACAAGGTCAGGTCGATCGGGTTCCCCACGGTACGACAAAGAGGCCGCATCCCCAAGAACCGGTGAAGATTCCTGGACAGAGGCACCCCCCTGATCAAGGACAGGAGGCCATTGGGATTCGGGCCGCGATGCCGCCATGGCCTCTTCCACAACCGTTGTCACGACGGTCCCGGCGGGTGTTTCTCCTCCAGCCGCGGACGCCACGGTGGCGGAAGGACGGGATTTGCGTCCCTGGTTTCGTCCCCGACCGGAACGTCCCCCCTTTTGTGTATCGTCACGAGCCACATCCTTGCTGGCGACGATCTGGCGAATTTCATTCTTGACCCGGGTATAGGCTTCCTTGTCCTCGACCGGCGGTGGCAAATCGGGGTCGCACGCCCCCCCGGCCCGGGCCTGGGACATTCCCTCGGCTCCAGGGATGAACCCACGAACCTCTGGATGAACGAAGGCATTCTGCGCCGTCACGCACCCCAGAGGAATGACCAGCAAAGTCAGAAGTGTCGAGACCAGGGCGCCGAACAGCAGGGAAATCGCCATGCCCTGGAAGATGAAGTCGCCAAGGATCACGCTCGAACCCGCGACCAGGGCAAAGGCGGTGATCAAAATCGGTCGCGTCCTCGCCTTGCACGACAGGATGACCGCATCCCGAACCGGGACGCCCTTGAGGATCTCCTGTTGGGCAAAATCGACCAGAAGAATCGAGTTGCGCACGATGATCCCCGCCAGGGCGATAAAACCGATCATCGAGGTGGCGGTGAATTTGGCGTTCAGGAGCCAATGCCCCGGAATGATCCCAAGCAGCGTCAGGGGAATGGGAGCCATGATGATGGCCGGCAGGGTGAAGTTGCCGAACTCCCACACCACCAGCATGTAAATCAGAATCAAGGCGGCGCCGAAGGCCATCCCCATGTCGCGGAACGTTTCGTAGGTCACGGTCCACTCGCCGGTCCATTCAAACCCCGACTGGCTGTAACTTTCCGGTGGACCGAAATATTCCCCCGACATGACCACCCCATCGGGAGTCTTGTAACGTTCAAGTTTCTCTTCGATCTCCGACATGCCGTAAATCGGGGCATCCAGACGTCCCGTCACTTCGCCCGTCACGAACTCGACCGGACGCAAATCCTTGTGGTAGATGATCGGGTCCTGGACATCCTTGACGAATCGTCCCAACTCGCCCAGGGGGACCGCCGTCCCCTCGGGTGTCGCGATGGGCAGATCGCCCATGCTGGACACCTTGGAACGGATTTCCAGGGGGACCTGAAGAACGATGTAGGTCGGCTCCAGAATGCTGCCCCCCTTGACATCCCCCAGTTGCGCCCCACCCATCGCCATCGACAGATTGCGGTTGATGGCGTCCACCGAAATCCCCCGCCGGACCGCCTTTTCGGTATCGACCTCGAATCGCCAGAATTCATAGGATTGCTGAATGTAGTTATCCACATCGACGATACTTTCGGCCTCCTCGAAAAACCGGGTCATCTGCTCGGCCACCTGACGCCGGACGGCGGCAGTGGGACCCGTCACCTCGGCGACGACCGATTGCAACACCGGCGGTCCGGGAGGCATTTCCACAACCTGAATTTTCGCCCCCATTTTCCGGGCATAGGGCGTCAGGATTTCACGAGTGGCCACCGCCAGATCATGGCTGGTACGCTGCCGATCCCGCTTGTGCAGCAACTGCACCTGGATGTCCGCCTCCCAGGAATTGCGCCGCATGTAGTAATGACGCACCATGCCGTTAAAGTTGAAGGGCGATGCGGTGCCGACGTAGGTCTGAAGGGCGGTGACCTCGGGGATTTTTTCCCGGATCATTTCGGTCATGCGGTTGGCGACATTCACCGTCCGCGGCAAGGCGGTCCCCTCGGGCATGTTGATGACGACGTTGAATTCCGGCTTGTTGTCGAGCGGCAGGATCTTCACCGTCACGTCGGTGGTATAGAACAGCAACATCGAACCGAAAAATCCCGCCACCAGGAGGGCCAGAAAGGCGAACCCCTTGACCGGACTGTCGAGAAGGCTGGGAATGATCCACCGGTAGAACCGTTCGAGGCGCTCGGTGCTCTGATGTTCTTTTTCCGAATGGATATGCAGCGAACGCATGCTCGGTTTGATCAACTGGGCGAGCCACGGGGTGAAGATGAAAGCGGCAAACAACGAAAAAAGCATCGCCACCGATCCCAACGCCGGAATCGGTTCCATGTATGGTCCCATCATCCCCCGGACGAACCCCATCGGCAACAGGGCGGCGATCACGGTAAAGGTGGCCAGGATGGTCGGATTGCCGACCTCGCGCACTGCGTCGATGGAAATCAAATGGCAACACTGGTCTTCCATCAGCCAGCGGCGATAGATGTTCTCGACCACGACGATGGCGTCGTCCACCAGGATTCCGATCGAGAAAATCAGCGCGAACAGCGACACCCGATCGATGGTATATCCCAGGATCAAGGCGGCGAAGACCGTCATCAGGATCACCACCGGGATGACCACCAGGGTCACGATGGCCGGTTTGAACCCCAGGGAATACCAGACCAGGAGCGTCACCGCCATGGTGGCGATGAACAGCTTGAACAGCAGTTCGTTCACCTTTTCGTTGGCGGTTTCGCCATAGTTGCGGGTGACCGACACATGAACATTGTTGGGGATGAGGTGCCCCTTCAATTCCTCGACCTTGTTCAAGACGCCATTGGCTACCGATACACCGTTGGAACCTTTCTTTTTGGCGATGGCCAGGGTGACCGCCGGTACCCCGTTGGCCGGAGGGGTATCCCCCTTGTAGGCGGGACCGGTGGTATAGGTCACCATCTGCCGGGTCTCCTCGGGTCCCGAGAAGACCTGGGCCACGTCACGAACATAGACCGGAGACTCGAACCGCGTCCCCACCATCAACCGCGACACATCCTGGGCACTCTTGAGAAAGGATCCGGTATAGACCGTGAATCCCTGGTCGCCGCTCTCCAAATGGCCGATCCCCTGCTCGCTGTTGGCGGTCTTGATGGTCTGGGCGATCTGGTCCAGGCTGATCCCGAACCCCGACAACCGTTCCGGAAACACCTCCACCCGAATCTGTTCCGCCCGTCCACCGACAATGAATCCCTGACTGGTGTTTTCGACCTGCTTGATCTGTTGCAGGACATCCAGGGACAGCGCCCGCAGGGCGCTGTCGTTGACATCCTCCGACCACAGGGTCAACGTCACGATCGGGACATCATCCACCGCCTTGGGCTTGACCAGAGGCGGCATCACCCCGGGAGGAACCTTGTCCATGTTGGATTCGATCCGATCGTAGAGCTTGACCAGCGATTCCTCCATGTCCTGACCCACATCATATTCGACGGTGATCATCGCCTGACCGCGCATCGAGGCGGAATAGACATGTTTGACCCCGGAAATCTCGCTCATGATCCGTTCGAGCGGATCGGTGACCAACGTTGCCACCTGTTCCGAAGAAGCTCCGGGATACTGGACGAAAATGTCCACCATCGGGACCGAGATCTGCGGATCCTCCTGCCTGGGCGTCAGGAACAATCCCATCACCCCCATCGCCAGACACGCAAACAAAAACAACGGCGACAGCGGTGAATGGATGAATGCCTTGGCCATCGTGCCGGCCACGCCAAGATTGTGGTACGGCCCTTCCATTTTTTCAGGTGGAGGGGGCAACATGTTACCTTTGGAATTGGAGGCTTTGGTCATGGTCCCTGGTTGCACGAAAATTGAAGGTGTATGAACGTCAAAATAAAAACCTCTGGGAATCGAATTTCCAACCCCCACGAAAGAATCGGGGGCCATCAACATCCTGGCGATAGGACCCCGAATTCATCCTTTCTTTTTTCAAATGATCGTCCAGCATCGATCCGCAGGATCAAGGCTGTTTCATTCCTTCCCTGTCCGGAAGCTCCTTGCCCTGAGGATCCCATCCGCCGATCATGCCGGCGGGCGGTTCGGCAAAGATCCGTTCCCCGGCCTGAAGTCCCGACAACACACTCACCGAATTCATTTCGACCAGTCCACCCAGACGGATCATGCGCAATTCCGGTTCCTTTCCCTGGATGGCGACCAGAACCGCCGGCAGGGACCCCCGCCAGATCACCGCGGTTTTGGGAATTGTCGGATGGTTGCGCACCGGGGTGGTGATGTCGGGAATCATCACCTCGGCATACATTCCCGGGCCTGCGGGTGAACCTTCGGCCAGATCGAGTTTCACCGTCACCGTGTGCCGTTGCGGATCGGCCATCGGGAACACCTGGGCGACCCGTGTTTCCGCCTCGACCCCACCGACATCGAGCCGGGCGGGAATCGACATTCCCTTCTTGATTCCGGGCATGAGCCGGGCAGGGATGTCCACCTTGATCTGAAGATGGCGCGTATCGGCGAAACCGAGCAGTGGCATCCCCGGCTGAACCGTGTCGCCGACTTCGATGTGCTTGGCGACGATCACTCCGGCGAAGGGGGCGATGGAACGGGTATCGCGCAATTTGGCTTCCAGTTCTTCCAGTGCCGCCTGCGCCTGGGTCAGGGCATAGCGGGCCTGATCGATCTGGGTCCCCTGGGCATAGATCTGGGCGCGGCGGGTCAGTTCGGGATTGTCCACCCCGACCATATCGGACAGGGGACGGGTCACCACCCGGTCGAACATGCGCGGCATGTCCATCCCCATGTTGTCCGAGGCCATGCTCGAACCGGAATAGACCTGGCGGGTATACTGCACCCGGGCGTTGCGCCAGTTGGCGGAGGCGGTCGCCAACGCCGCCTGGGCCGACCGATGCTTGGCCAGGAGGTCATCGTCGTCCAGTGCGACCAGGATCAATCCCTTCTTGAACCAATCGCCTTCCTTGCCGGCGACATACTCGACCCGTCCGGGCATCTGCGCGGCGAAGGAGACCTCACGATAGGGGACCACCGTCCCCCCCAGGGTGGTGGTGGCGCCGATCGTCGCCTCCTCCACGACGATGATCCGCGGTTCCACGGAGGCAGGCCCGACCGCGTCACCGTTCGCGCTTCCCCCCTCGGCGGCGGCCCACGGCACGACAGGCCGGATCACCCAGGCCGCGAGGGCCAGCGACAACGCCATCAATGTGATCAATTTCCTCATGGAACAAACCACCTCGCACACAACGATGACGGACAACAGCCGTGGCGGATCACGGAATGGCCCCGACACATTCACCATGGAACGTGTCGGGGTCCGATCGATTCCCCGTCACACCCGCCCCATCACCGAGAAGGATTTGATGAACGGCGCCGCCATGCGCGGATCCTTGATCATGGCGCCGTAATCGCCCACGTTGAACTTGAGCTTGCGCGAGGTATAGGCCATTCCCAGACCCATCATGCCGATTCCCTTGGAAATCCACTTTTCCCAGTTGGCCTTGCTGGCCCGCAGATCCCAGTTGACGGTTTCCCCGTTGTAGGCGCCGCTCTGGACGACCTTCCCCTTCTGCACCACGATCACCCCGATGGGCTTGTCATCCCCCTCGAACCCATAGGCGATGGTCGAGTTGAAGTCGATCTCTGCCAGGGCATCGGAAAGTTCCTTTTCCTTGTTCCATTCTTCCTGAAAACGAACCATCCATCCCGCGGAAAACAATTCGGCCATTTCTGCTCCTTTTCCTGTCGTCAGATAAGTTACACACGCACCTTGCAAATGGATCCTTCCGACGCGCCGTGCGACCTGCCGCGCCCCTTTGTTTTATTAATTATTTCAAACATTCCCTCACCGACCCGAAAGCGATTCACCATACCTCATCACAGGCGGTTTGACAATCCCGAACTTCCCCGCCGCGGTCAAAAAGTACCTCATTCGGATGGCGCCCGGAATTCAAACGATGATACGCCGCCGCACCAGGAAAACGGCCAGGATGAAGGAAACGAGGGCATAGGCCCCGATCACCGCCAGATGTATCGCCGCGGCCTCGGGGAGGGTACCGGTCGCCAGGGGGCGCAGCAATGCCACGACATGAGTCAACGGCAACAGCGTCACCAGGGATTGAACGAACGAAGGGAGCGCGGTCACGGGATAGAAGACGCCGCAGAAAAGAAACATCGGCGTCGTGACCAGCGTAAAATAGTAGAGGAAAAAATCGTACCCCGGTGAAATCGCCGTCACCACCATGGCCATGGCGCCGAAGGCGATCCCCGAAAGGAGCACCACCGACAACGCCGCCAGCGCCCCGCTCGGGGAAAAGGCGCCGAGTCCGACCCCGACGGCGAGAATGGCCACCCCCGAAAACAGGGAGCGCGTTGCCGACCAGGCCACTTCGCCCGCGACCACGTCGGCGACCCTCAAGGGGGTCGCCAGCATGGCGTGAAAGGTGTTCTGCCGCGTCATGCGGGTGAACCCGCCGTAGACCGCCTCGAAGGTAGCGGAATTCATGCTGTTGCCGGCGAGGATTCCCGAGGCCAGGTAGACCAGATAATCCATCTCGCCGATCGAACCGACGAAACGTCCCAACCCGTATCCCAGTCCCAGAAGGTACAGAAACGGCTCCCCGAGGCTCCCCGCGAGCGATGCCGCCGCCGTTTTCCGCCAGACCATGAAATGACGCAGCCAGACCTGGACAAAACCCGCCGATGGGACGATCCCATGGATGCCGATGGCCTGGATTTCCCGATTCATGAACCTTCTCCAAGATCGTGACCGGTCAAACGCAGGAACACATCCTCCAGGTTGGCGGGACGAAGAATGCAGGAGACCCCTTCGTGCCGGGCCACGCGGGAACGAAACGATTCCAGATCCGATCCATGGGCATGCCAGGTATCCCCGACCTGCTCCAACCGCCCTGGAATCGGGGCAAACCCCGCCGGGTCGGGAAGGCCGCTTCGGGACCAGATTTCCAGGACCTCCGGTTCGACATGACGGGCGATGAGGGTTTCGGGGCTGCCCTGGTCGAGGATGCGCCCCTGATCGAGAATCAAAAGGCGGTCGCACAGACGGGCCGCCTCTTCCATGTAGTGGGTGGTCAGCAGGAGGGTGACCCCCTGCTCCCTGAGACGGGCAAGCCTTTGCCAGATCAGATGCCGTGCCTGTGGATCCAGACCGGTGGTCGGTTCGTCAAGAATGACGATGCTGGGCTGGGCCACCAGGGCCCGGGCGATCACGAGGCGGCGCATCATCCCTCCCGAAAGAATCCGTACCGGGGTATCGCGACGATCGCTCAACTGGGCAAATTCCAGCAACCGGTCCATCCGTTCCCGGCGTTCCGCCCTGGACAGTCCGAAATAGCGTCCGTAGACCTCCAGATTTTCCGCCACGTCAAGATCGGTATCAAGGTTGTTGTCCTGGGGTACAATCCCCATCCGCGCCGCGATCCAGGGATCCTCGGGTCGCACGTCCCGCCCCAGAACTTCGAGGATTCCATCATCACGGGGTGTCAGACCGATGATCATCCGCATCGTCGTGCTCTTGCCCGCGCCGTTGGGACCCAAAAACCCGAAACATTCCCCCTGGCGGACCGAAAAATCGATCCCATCCACCACCAACCGTTCGCCGTAGCGCTTGGTCAGTCCGGAGGCACGGATGATCGTCGAGGTCATGAACACACTTCCCTTGGCGGTTGCGATGATGGAAAATGGCCGTATCTTGACGGGATGGCCCTTTGGACGCAACCCCCTTGCATCTGAAAATGAATAACGGCCAATTCATTGAATTATTGAAATTTTAGTAACTGCCCAGGTATCTTCCGGGTTCAATTATTGAAAGAAAAAAGGGGGCTTAAAGGATTGCCCCCAGGGTTTTGATTTTGTTTTTGAATTTAAAAAAAAGATTCGTTCTCCGCTTTTGACTTTGTTTTTAACCTTGTTTAAAATCAAAACCCTGGGGGAAATCCCCAGACCCCTTTTTTCTTTCAATAATTTATTTCAAGGCCGGGATCATGATGAAACTACTCACCAGTGATCAGATGCGGGAAGCGGACCGGCGTACCATCGAGGAACTGGGCCTGCCGGGCATGGTCCTGATGGAAAACGCCGGGCAGGGGGTCGTCCAGATTCTGAAAAACGAACTCGACGACTGGCGCCGCCGCCGCATCCTGGTCGTAGCGGGAACGGGCAACAATGGCGGCGACGGCTTTGTCGTGGCCCGGCGTCTGCTCCAGGATGGCGCCGACACCACGGTCCTTCTTCTGGGACAGGCTGGATCCCTGAAAGGCGATGCCGCCACCAACCATGACATATACCATCGTTTGGGTGGAAAAGTCCGCGAGATCGTCACGCCGGACCATCTTTCCGGCCTGAAATCACGCCTGAATCATGCCGGAGTGATCATCGACGCCATTTTCGGTACCGGCCTTGTCCGTCCCATCACCGGCGTGATCGCCACAGTGATCGACAGCATCAACCAATCGGGAAAACCGGTCCTCGCGGTCGATATTCCCTCGGGAATCGATGCCGACACCGGCCAGATCCTGGGAACCGCCATCCGCGCCGACTGGACAGTCACCTTCGCCGCCGAAAAGATCGGTCACCACCTTTATCCCGGCGCTGCGTTCCGAGGCCGGCTGTTCCGGGTCGAGATCGGCATCCCCGCAACCTTTCTTGAGATTCCCGCCCATCGTGTCGCCCGCAACCTGACCGCCGACCTGGACATACCCGCCCCACGACCAGACAGCCACAAGGGTCATTTTGGTCATTTATTCATTGTCGCCGGGTCGCTTGGCAAGGAAGGCGCGGCAGCGCTGACCGCCCTTGGGGCGCAAAGCGCCGGTTGCGGACTCGTGACCGTGGCCACCCCCGGCATTGCCCAACCGAATGTCGCCGCGAAACTTTTGGAAGCGATGAGCCTTCCCCTCCCCGACGACGGCATTCGCGGCCTCGAACCCGAGGCACTGACCACCCTTCTCAACCATCCCGTCCGCCCGTCGGTCGTGGCCATCGGTCCGGGGTTGGGAACGGGAGACGGCGCCGTCGCCGTCGTCACGGGCCTGCTCCATCATTGGCCCGACACCCCCATGGTCATCGACGCCGATGGTCTCAACGCCCTGGCCCGCAACCAGGAACACCCCCTGCCCCTGCACCGTTCGGCCCCGACCGTTCTCACCCCTCATCCCGGAGAAATGTCGCGGCTGTTGTGCCGGACGGTCGCCTCGATTCAGGAGGACCGCCTGAAGTCGGCTCGAACATTGGCGGAAAACCTTCAGGCATGGGTTGTCCTCAAGGGGGCCGACAGTGTCATTTCCGCACCCGATGGTCGTCTCTGGATCAACGACAGCGGCAATTCGGGCCTTTCCGCCGGAGGCAGCGGCGATGTCCTGACCGGAGTCATCGCCGGCTTGCTTGCCCGGGGTTGGCCGGTCGAAAGCGCCGTGCGTGCCGGGGTGCGGGTCCATGGCGAGGCCGCGGAAGCGGCGGCGGCGGAATTCGGAGGCGTCATCGGTCTGAAGGCAGGCGATCTTTTCCCCTTCATCTGCCGCCTGCTCAACCGGTTGGGCTGATCATGGAACGACGGTCCTTCGGCGCCACCGGTGTCCGACCCACGGTATTCACGCTGGGAACGATGCGTTTTCTCCATGGATGGGACGATCCCGACGACCACCTCCCCGAGGATTCCCTGGCCAACGCCCACGACATCATCCACGCTGCCCTGGGCATGGGGATCAATCATATCGAGACCGCCCGGAGCTACGGCAAGAGCGAACGCCTCATCGGCAAGGTTCTTTCGCTCATGAAACCGCCCCGATCACCGCTGATCCTCACCTCCAAAGGGCAACCGACCGAAACGGCGGGCGAGATGCGCCGGCAACTGGAAAATTCCCTCGAACGGCTTGGGGTGGATCGTCTGGATCTGTACGCCCTGCACGGACTCAACAACCGAATGCGCGCCGACCTGGCCTTGCGGCCTGGTGGTTGCCTGGCCGCCCTGCAACGGGCACGGGATGAAGGGTTGATCGGGGCCATCGGCTTTTCCAGCCATGCACCGCTTCCCCTCCTGCTGGAACTCATCGCCACGGGGGAATTCGCCTTCGTCAATCTGCACTACAATTTTTTCCGTCAGGAAAACCGTGCCGCGGTCGCCCTGGCGGCGTCCCGGGAAATGGGGGTGTTCATCATTTCACCCAATGAAAAGGGGGGATGGCTTTATCAACCTTCGCCGCAACTCGAAAAGGAATGTCATCCGCTGCATCCGGTCCATTTCAACGAACGCTGGCTCCTGTCACAGCCCGAGGTGCATACCTTGAGCATCGGTCCAAGCCTGGCGCAACACCTGGATCGCCACCGCCCAAGCCTTGAAAAGCGCCCTTATTGGGGAAATGCGGAACGTCGGATCCAGACGCGCCTGAACCTTGCCCTGTCCGGCTCGCCGCTGGACCGCTGCGGTCCCTGCAACCGCTGCCTCCCCTGTCCGGTCCGGATCGATATTCCAAACGTGTTGCGACTCGAACACCTGGCACAAACCCTGAGGATGGAAGAATTCGGTCGGTTTCGCTATGGCATGATGTCCCCCGACGACCATTGGATTCCGGGGGCCCGGGGCAATCTTTGCGACCATTGCGGCGATTGTCTTCCCCGCTGCCCCCAGGAACTGCCCATCCCCGAACTGGTGCATCGCGCCCACGACCGGTTCCAACGGTAAACCCACCCGTTCCAGGAACAGATCATACGATAACAGGATTTTAAAATGAGTAAAAATTTTCAGGAGTGTCCAACGGAAGTGATCACTGCGTCCAATCCGAACCACCCGATGATCCACAACCGTTTCAAGGTACACGGACGAAAGAAAGGAATCCTCAAACGTAGCGAGACGGACTGGCTGCCGCAACGACTTCAAGAATCACGCCCCCCCTGGGGCGCCACCCGCGACGAAACCCTGACCCGTTGGCACGCCGACCCGAGAAACGCCCTTCTTTGGCTGGAAATCGGGTTTGGCAACGGCGAGACCCTGACCCACCTGGCCAGTCACCGTCCCCAGGACCGTCTGGTCGGCATCGATGTATTCATGGAAGGATTTTCGGCGCTGCTGCGACGCATGGAGCGTCTCCACATCGACACCATCGCCGTCGAGGCGGGCAATGCGGCGGAAATTCTGGAAACCCGACGATTGAACAGCATGTTCGACCGGGTCATGATCAATTTTCCCGACCCCTGGCCCAAGAAACGTCATCACAAACGGCGCCTGATCCAGAAGGAATTTCTCGACACCCTGGCCCGCGCCCTGGTCCCCGGCGGGCTTGTGACCCTGGCCACCGACTGGTCCGAGTACGGCATCTGGATGCAGGACCACCTTGAAGCCCACCCCGCCTTCATCAACCCCCACGGTCTCCGCGTCCCCGCCCCCGAACCCGACCTGTGGCTTCCCACCCGCTTCCAACGCAAGGGAGAAGCGGCAGGGCGATCCATCTTACACTTGAGTTACCAACGTTCATGAACACTTTTCTACCTTCCTTTCTTCCTTACAGAAGCCCTTGGGTAGAGGCGAGATGTTCCTGCCACATGTCTTTTCCTCGACTTAAGCAATCCGGAAACTCTGGAAGTATCTTCAGCTTTCATTAATAATTCTAAATCATTTCTCTCTATATTTTTTCTCAACGGCCTAGACGATCCAGCGACAAAAGAAATACCTTTGACACTCGTTGATATAACGCTACCCCGACTACTGTACTGATAACAGTTATTTGAACAAGAGCCCCGAACTTCCTTGTCCCTCCTTCTTTTCTTTATCCTATTGTCAAACTCCCGAATCATTTTACCAAACCTAAAAGTATCATCATTTTTCATGACTGCAACAGATGGATCGCCACGCAATCCTTCCAAGTGCTTCCGAACATCCTGAGCCCAATCTTCAGCAGTTTCCTCGGAATATCTTTCTCTCAAGAACGCCATTCCCTCATTCATCAATCGTGACAACTCTGCCTCATTATTCGGATTAACGAGGGCCTGGACATCGAACGCTAGAAGAGGCACCGACTTAAGTAGCGGCAATGTTTCCTCAAGAACTGGCTTCATTTCCACCGGTGGTCCGCAGCCCACCGAACCATCGGGAAAACGAAAAGAAATTGGCGCTTCCCCACCGATCTCCAGAGATTTTGACAAGCTCATGGGCTTATGGACAGGAAAACCGGATTGAAGTAACGGCTCTGGGTCTATTTGAACAAATCCAGTAACCACGCCAAGATCATTGGCTTGGTGCATGAACAACAAGGAATCGCCACCATCCCGACGCCAGAGGGGATGTAGAACGGTAGGACCTTCCTTGACCGGGGAGAAAAACTTATACAATTTCATCAGACGACCAATCCCTTTCCTCGTCAACGAGCCCGGAAAGAGGCTTACGTTGACAACAACTTCATCCCCTCCATGATTCCGGCCACTTTCTGTCTTAAAGCACCAAAGTGTTCCAGAGGGTCGGCAAAGCCGTCGCGATAACTTGTTACCACATCAGACAGTTCAAGACCCTTGAATAAATCGGAAAAATATTTTCGTTCTTCATTCATCCAGGCCCTGGGAATCACAATTTTCAACACTGTATTCTTGTTCAGCGGAATTTTATTTCCAAATCGCACCTCGAACGTCATCGCTCTGTCGTCAAAACGGGTAGATCTACGGGTCTTCAACAACTCGTGATAGTTGCTCACTGTCCCACTGGGGCTGGCGGGCGACAATGAATCCAAAGGAGAAATATCGTAATATCGGTCGTTCGTCCCGAAAAAAGCCCGGACGCACCTCCGTAAACAATCTGGAGAAACATCCAAAGCGAACAGATCCAACAATTCCAGATCTACTTTTTTACCGAACGGTGACAGATGTTCCTTGAACCGTCCAGTCAGAAAAGCACCGGTATCAAAAGGGCTTTGACCGACACGATCAGGCAGTTGCTCGCCATTCAGCAATATACATGCCGGATAAGCCACAGACTGCGCCGTCGCCCCTTCGTTCTTCTCCCGGCCCTCAAGCCTGTAGGAGGCGCGACCGTAAAAGCAGTATATTAACATCTTGTTAAAAAAGCCACAATTTCGTGGACTCAAATGTCCCTGCCCCAATATCTCCTCAAACGCCGTACAATTTGTGACATGGGTCAGGGGAAGCGGCGGGGGCAATTCAACAGGAGGCGTTGAAAAATGCTTGATATAACGTTTGAATTCGGTCACTGAAATCCCACTAATTCTTGGAAGGAAGATGTCAGTTGAAGTGTATGAGAACAACCATCATCAGTCAACCCCATCAAGGGTTGAATGGGTCGCATCGGGGGGAAATTTCTTGATCATCCAGGCGAGCAACAGAAGGCCGGGGATGGCGGCGGCGGTGGTCAGGAGGAAAAAAAGGACCCACGACATCTGATCGGCCAGCCAGCCGCCGCCGGAGGAAAGAATGGTGCGGCCAAAGGCCATGAACGAGGAGAGCAGGGCGTATTGGGTCGCGGTGTAGGCGATGTTGCACAGAGAAGAAAGGTAGGCCACAAACGCCGCAGTCCCCATGCCGCCGCTCAGGTTTTCGATCAGGATCGTCAAGGTGAATACAAGCATGTCGTGCCCCGACCGCGCCAGAACCACAAACATCAGGTTCGAGGCCAGCTGCAACAGACCGCACCAGAGCAGGGAACGCATGATTCCCAGTCGTTTCACCATCCAGCCGCCGAGAAACGCGCCGACAATGGTGGCGGTCAATCCCACCACCTTGCTGATTTCAGCAATTTCGATCCGGGTGAATCCAAGCTCGCTGTAGAACGGATTGCCCATGACCCCCGCCAGGGCATCCCCGAGTTTGTACAAAAGGATGAACAACAAGACCTGCATCCACCCCCGACGGGTCAAGAACTCGGCGAAGGGACCGATCACCGCCCCCGAAAACCACAGCGCAAACCGCCGTCCCACCCCCCCCAACCGATCGAAGGTGGCGATGCGGGCGCGCATCCGTTTTTCCAGACGGAGCGAGGCGCCGCTCACCGGCACCACCGGTTCCGGGGCAAACAGCACCGTCACCATCCCCACGCTCATGAGGCCTGCCATCATCAGATAGGTCGTCGTCCAGCCAAACCAGGTCGCCAGATACAGGGCCAAGGCCCCCGAGGCCAGCATCCCCAGCCGATACCCCAGAACCACCACCGCCGCCCCAGCCCCATACAATTCGGCATCGAGGATCTCGACCCGATAGGCATCGATCACGATGTCCTGCGTCGCCGACCAGAACGCCGTACACAAGGCAAACAGCGCCGTCCACCAGGGGAGGCGCTCGGGATGAGACAGGCCCATGGCGGCAATCGAAAGAATGAGAAAAAACTGCGTCGCCAACGCCCAGCTTCTCCTTCGGCCAAACGCCGCCGTCAGCCACGGAATCGGCAATCGATCCACCAGCGGCGCCCAGAGAAACTTGAACGTATAAGGGATTCCCGTCAGCGCAAAAAGGCCAATGGAGGTTTTGCTCACCCCCGATTCCGACAGCCACAACGACAGCGTACCAAAAGTCAACGCCAACGGCAGGCCGCTGGAAAACCCCAGAAACAACACCACCACGACCCGCGGATGTCCGTAGACATGGAAAAATTCGGACACGCCCGCCCATGGGTTGGATGAACCCCGATGCATGCTCGCTCCCATACCTCCTTTGCCAACAACCTTTCCTTCGATTCCGTCACCGGCCATCATTGCGGGAAAATGGACCCACCGCAATTGATATTCTTCGTCCACCACGCAAACCATTCCTCTGCTTCATCCCTCATCCAAGGCCACATGGTCCGAGGTTCGCCGTTTCTACCACGAACATCACAATCGCCGCATCCCCATTTTCACCGGGACCGGGACCCGGACCATCTCCCATCCATCCTGGCGCAAGAAACACCCCGACCGCGAAAATTTACCTTTCCTTTATTCGGAAACAGGCGCAACCGGTCGATCTTAAGGGACAGCCACCACCGGGCCAACCATGGCTTTTCCAATGTATTTTACACAAGGATCACCCTTCCCATCCCCTTTTCCTGGAACATTGACCGACAATTTGTTATAAACACGCTGTAAGGATTACACGGAACCTTGTCGCCCAACCATGGCCAAAACAAGTCATTTTAACCTTTCGACATCATAAAGGACACGTATGCAGCGATTCATTCTCACGTTTTTTACTGTATTTCTGGCCCCACTCTCCGCATGGGCCAGCGCCGCCACACCCATGGTCGAGGGTCCGGCCCTTTTCGGGATCCCCCTGGACTTCATGCTGTTCGCCCTGGTGCTCCTGGGCGTGGCTCTTTTTCACAACAATACCCTCCAGGTCGCCCTGACCGGCGTCACTACCATCATCATCTATAAATTAATCTTCACCGGCTTCAAACATGGAGACGGTCTGACCGGTCTGGCCCTTCACTTCCAACACGAATGGGTCATTCTGACCAACCTGCTGTGCCTGCTCATGGGATTCGCCCTGCTCTCCAATCATTTCGAGCACAGCAAGGTTCCCGACATTCTCCCCCGCTTTCTCCCCGGCGGCTGGGTCGGCAATTTTGTCCTGCTCGTCCTGATTTTCATCCTCTCAAGCTTCCTTGACAACATTGCCGCCGCCCTCATCGGCGGGACCATCGCCAAGGCGGTCTTTCGCAACAAGGTGCATATCGGCTACCTGGCCGCCATCGTCGCCGCCTCCAACGCTGGCGGTTCCGGCAGCGTCGTCGGCGATACCACCACCACCATGATGTGGATCGCCGGCATCAGCCCCCTGGCCGTCATTCACGCCTACGCCGGCGCCTTCGTCGCCCTGGTGATCTTCGGCATCCCCGCCTCGCTGCAACAGGACAAACATTCCGCGCTTGATTCCAATATTTCCGCGTCGATCAAGATCGATGGCCTGCGCGTCGCCCTTGTCGCCTTCATCCTTGTCATGGCCATCTCCGTCAACACGGTCATCAATGTCAAATTCAACGAAATTTCCGACACCTTCCCCTTCATCGGCGTCGCCGTCTGGGTCGCCATCCTCGTCAGCGCCCCCATCCGCGCTCCCGAATGGAAGCTGCTCCCCGAAACCTTCAAGGGAAGCATCTTTCTCCTGTCGCTCGTCGTCTGCGCCTCGCTGATGCCGGTGGAAAAACTTCCCCCCGCCTCCTGGGAAACCGCGCTTGGCCTGGGCTATGTCTCCGCCGTTTTCGACAACATTCCACTCACCGCCCTTGCCATCAAACAGGGGGGATATGATTGGGGCATCCTGGCCTATACCGTCGGCTTTGGTGGTTCCATGATCTGGTTCGGCTCTTCCGCCGGCGTTGCCCTGTCCAACATTTTTCATGAGGCCAAGTCGGTCGGCCAATGGCTCAAGCACGGCTGGCATGTCGCCGTCGCCTACACCATCGGCTTCTTCGTCATGCTCGCCCTGGTCGGCTGGCATCCGACCGCGGACCGTTACCACAGCCAGAACAACGGTCACCCCGCCCAGGTCGAAATGAACGCCCCCGCCAACCACTGATTGTTCACCAAGAACAAGATCACGTCCAAAAAACAAAACCGGGAAGGGGATCCCCCCTTCCCGGCAGCGGGGCGACGCCGGACAGGGACCGCTCCGCTCCTGCCTGCTTGCCTGCCTGGCTCACGAATGAACTCGGGCACCGCGAAAGCCCAGAGTGTCGATGCGGTTGTCGAAGAGGTTCCTGCCGCGGCACGCCGAGCGCACGATGCGCGCGAGGACGCCCCAGGACCCGCCGCGAATGACACGGACGCCGCCGGCCCTTTCATCCCGCCAGGGAGAACCATCGGTGGGCGCTCCCTGATAGCTGTCGTGCCAAGAATCAGCGCACCATTCCCATACATTGCCCAGCATGTCGTACAACCCCCATGAATTGGGAGCCTTGCGCCCCACGGGGTGGGTCCCGGTCTTCTTGTGCGGATACTGTTTCTCCGGCCAGCCTGAGCTGTCATGACCATGATCCAACTCGAAACCAACTCCACTGTTACCCCCATACCAGGCGATGGGATCAAGGGCCGGAGCATTATGTTGACCGAGAATTTCAATACCACCGGTATAAAGGGCGGTAGTGGTATCGGCACGACAGGCATACTCCCATTGCGCCTCCGACGGCAAAACCAGGTCAAGTCCGGGCAGGCGATCGTTGATGCGATGCAAAAACGTCTGAACATCATCCCAGCCTACCTGTTCCACCGGTCGGTCAGGGCTTTGAAACCGGCTCGGGTTGTTGCCGCCGTTCATCACCGCCTGCCAAAGTGCTTGCGTGCAGGGGGTGTCGAACAACCAGAAGCCTTCCTTGATCGTTACCTCATGCCGTGGACCTTCGTCGTCAATGCGTCCCGGCTCATCCTTGGGCGAACCCATCAAAAACCGCCCTGGAGGAATCCAGCGCATCTTTTGCCGGGTCTGCCCCACCACGAATTCCGCCCACAGGCCAAAGTGATCGCGCCCCATGGCCCTGGCCCAGGAAGGACGATCACGGTGGCGAAAGCTCAGGCGTTCGCAGTCGCTCCGGATGCTGAATGCGGAAACGCTGGGAAGTTCACATGAATTATTCCGGAAATCATCAAAAAGACTCATCGGTGAATGATGCTGATTCTCGATGGTGACCAGGCCATTGATCGTATGCAGCGTTCCCAGCCAACTGCCGGTTGGAGGAACGTCCTGCTCCAGTACCAGGCGGCATTCCGACTGATACACATGGAGACGACGCACCACTTGTTGCAGGGGATCTTCGATCAGTGCCGGTCGAAATCCGGGTGGTGGAACATAATTCGGATCGGAACCATGGAGGTGATGGTCCAGGCGGATCATCCGTTCGCCAAAGACCGGGTCTTTCCAGAAATGGGCACTGGCACGTTTTTTCACTTTCCGGAACCAGGCATGCCGCTCCGAGCTTCCCGCGTTCTGTCCACGGTTCCTGGACGGATCGCCAAACCAATTCCAGAAGTCGCGGGCAAAGGTCAAATCCTCGGGAGAAACCTGGTGTGAACCAAGGTTGGCGATCTCATCCGCCACCACCTCGTCGGCCAGATTCCAACGCCACCGACGCCAATGGCGCAGTACCATGGCTCGGTCTTCTTCGCGATTGCCGTTGAATTCTTCCCGCAGTTTCAAATTCGCCTCGGGCAACAATGAAGCGGCGACGCTGTGGGTACTGCTCACGGCGGGATGGCTCCAGACATCGGCCTCGGTGCCGGCATCCGCCCGTTCCGGACCCAACGAAAACCGGACATCGCGCAGCAATCCCGGCTCGATGCGCGCCAACACCCCAAGGAGGGCCAACAGTCGTTCCGCCCGCTCACTCAACGCCTCCGGGGCGTTCGTGGCGCCACTCCGGATCGGTTCCCACGGCACGAACCGCCACAAACGTTGCAATTCTGACGGACACCGCTCAAGCGGCGCGGGAAACAGGACCACCCCGCGGCACGATTGGGCCTGCAAGCGACGCCCCAGGTCAAGCCATGGCCCCCAGGGATGACCTCCACCCCGCTGCAAAGCGCCAAGGTCTCCCAAAACAAGAACGGTTGCCCCCGGCGGCGGCAAGCGGTATTCCCCATCCGAGTGGCCCAAAGGCCGCGGTTCATCGAGTCCCTCGTAATACAGGGCCGATTCAAGATCATTCTCGCCCAGTACGGACGCCAGATCGGCAACAACCCGTTCCTGATCCTTCCAGAACGGCACCAGGTGCTCGCTGCGGTCCAGGACGACCTGCACCGAACGCCCCCACTGGCGTCGGCGGCGCCGCGGAATACGAAGGAGGGGCCGACCCCGCTCCATGATGTGAAGAATGCGGGCAACATCCGGCTCTTGACCTTCCTGCCATTGCGCCAGAACCGGGCGCAGCCGTGGTTGCAACTCCGCCCAGGTGGTCAAAGGCTGAAACCGTGGCGGATCCTTGGGACGACCAGGCCAGACAGGGGGCACGGAAACGAACGTCACCGTTGAAGGCGGTGGTGCGGTGGATTCTTTTTCGTAGCCGACCTGTTGCCAAAAAAAGACCGGGTCAAGCGGTTTCCTCTGCAAGTCTTCCTTGACCTGGAAAGTCGAACCAGGGTCGGCCCCTGAAAAAGCAAACCGCGCTTCCGCACCCGTCCCTGAATCCTTTGTTTCCTCTGGAAGCGGATGGTATCCCAAAAGGGAGGACATCACCCTGATGACCCCGTCATTCGCCAGGGAACAAACCCGAACCAGATCAGCCCGACCTCGGATTCCTGTATTGATCACTTGTTTTGCCCGGCGGATCCTGATGGTTGATTGCGTTTCGCATCCGGATGTTTGCTCACCGTAAACCGCGCCACGCGCTCCAGCAACGCCTTCTGTTCCGTCGGCTTCCCGGGCGCCATCTCCCGCACCGCACGCAGCAGATCAAGAAATTCCGCCTGACCCGGCAATGGCCGCCAACGCGCCTCTTCCGCTTCACGGCGATCCTGGATCAGCAAATCGGCGGCGCTGTCCAAAATCTTTTGATCAATCGTATTAAAATGGGCGCGGGCCCGGTCGATCAAATGTTGTTTCAGGTGGTTTTCCTCTGTGGGCAGACGCATATGCAACACCAGGCAACGCCGCACAAACGCCGGCGGCAAGACACGTTCCTCATTGGTGGTGATGATCACCAGTGGCGGATTTCCCGTGCGCCTGACCGGCTCCTCCCATCCGGGAGGGAGAAAACTCCCCATTCCCAACGCCTCAAGCAGGCCATTGGGAACATCGGATTCCGCCTTGTCGATTTCATCGATCAGCACCACGCATCCATTGTTCGGGTCGCACCCATCGGCTTGACGCGGTGGCGTGCGTTGGTGCGTTGCCGCCTGTTCTTTCGCCGAATTCCAGTTCAACGCCCACCACAACGGGCGGGGATGGACAAAGTTGCGCATCGCCAGATCGCGATGCACCTCTTCCCGTGAGATTCCCTTCCCAAGGGCGCCCTTCAACTGCGCCTCGGCCAGCCGGGACACGGCATCGTAATGCCAAAGCAGGTCGGAAGATTCGGTACGGGAATCGACGACAAACTGGACATAGGCCCGACCCAACACCACGGCAGCCGCCCTTGCCAGTTGACTCTTTCCGATTCCAGGTTCTCCCTGCACCAGCAACGGGCGTTGGGCTGCCAGTGCCGCTTCCACGGCATGAATGTCCAGCTCGCTGAAAAAATGATACAGCTCCGGAAAACCGTCCGTGGCAGGGCGATTGATTTTTTCTCCAGGTTTGATGTTCATTTGAAGCGTCATGAGTTGTTATTTCTCTTCTTCCTCTTTGGCTTTGGGGAGACCATGAATGGTAACGGGCCTAATAGTTCTTTTTCACTGAGTTCCAAATCAACATTATCCTTCATGGCAAGACAGGCGATGTGATAATCAGTGGCAATACTTTCCATAAATTCTCGTATTTTAGAGCATGCCCGTGGATCATCTGGCATAAAAAATATAAGATAGAATGTAGGTGTACGTTTACGCCTATTTTTTATATTCGTAGCAGCTAATTTCTTCTTTTCATCTAAGGTTCGTTCTCTCGCTCCTCTTGGCTGTTTATAGAACCTCTTGATCAGATAATTATTCACTGCATTTTGAAAATCTGGAGAAAATTTCGCATCCAGGTGTTTTCGAAGGTTCTCGGCTTCCGATTTTACATCAATACCTGAATCCGGAACGTCGGGCAAGCTGAATGCCCCCTTCGGCAGTTCATCCTCACTCCCTCCATCTCGGAACTGCGCTGACCGGACATCCACGCCTGCCATAATAATTTCCGCCACAGTTTCATGAAAGGCCGGTAATTCAACAAATAGGGGATTGGCTAAGTCTTTATCGATCTTGATGTCCTCAACAATTCTGTTATCATACAAGGCTGGAAGGAGCAGTCTAACGACATCGTATAACACATTCTGTTTGGACACATCATCAGCTTCTTTCCAGGATGTGTAGAGGCTCTCTAACATGTCAGGCAAGGAGATCCTTAACATGCATTCAGCCAATAGTCTCCCTTTTTCCTCCTTCGATGAAGCTCTTCCCCACTCAGCGCCTTTTCCAAATTCCTGTGCCACAGGAGCAAAATAATCGACATTTTTCTGGATCTCTTTCTCTAGAAGTGCGCGATATTCATCGAGCCTATTCTGCTTGTCGTCGTATCTAATCGCCTTACGAAAATCGGGGTCCTCCAGCATCTTCCAGGAAGGAACCGCATGCAGTCTTTTGCCATCGAAACCTGAAGGAATGGATTGTACAATTCCGATGAGTTTATCCTGGACAACGACAGCCATGCCGGAAACCCCTTTCCAGCCTTCTTCCCGAACTGGATTCGCGTCTTCGGATATTTCAAAGTACGGTTTGGAATCCATCATGGAATAAACCTTGCCATGAAAACTGGCGGATTTTGGGCAATCTTCCCGCCGAGCCACATGGGGAAAACCCTCGCTTGCCCACTCTGTACCCTCTCTTGGGCGTTCCGAGGAAAGAAACAGATATTCCTTTGGTGTCCACGACCTTTCAGGAAGACGCAGCAGGGCGGCATCCAGATCATCCTTGCCACACCAAACAATCTCCGCCTCCAGCCAACCCTGATCGTCCTTTTCCTCGGGTTTGTAGCCCCACCATTTCGCTTTGACGGACTTATCCCGGTCCCGGTCCTCGGGTTCAAGAACATGCCGGGCCGTAAGAATCAAGTTCGGCGCTACAGGATAACCCGTGGCCAACTCAGCAAGATCATCCGTGGTCGGCACACTGATGATCACCACAAAATCTCTAAAATTCACGGAAGGTTACCCCATCATGCCGAAGGGTCGCGTACCCGGTTTGAAACCAGCACATCCGAATTCTCCTTCCCCAAAGGATTCGTCGGTTTAAGCTTCAATCGAACCTTCATGATGGACTCGGATTTCACGCCCGCCTCGGTTTTGGCATCGATCACCCAAAATTTCACCCCGATGCCGCCACCCTCGGAGTTCGTGGCCGCAACACTTAGATCCAGGTCGATTTCCTCAACCTTGAACCTGATTTCTTTTCCATCTCCCTCTTTTTGTGCCTTCATCAATTCATCGCGCAAATGGGCGATGGCCTTGGAAAGCTCGATCAAACCTTCCTCCTGACCGGCCATTGAAGACTCCTTTCCGATAATGATTAAAAAACGATGATCGGAATATCTCATTGTCCGGTAAAAAAATCAAAACAAAAACCCCCGGGATTTACCCAAGGGTTTTTATTGTTTGTTCCTCCGACCGGGTTTCGGGCGTGCAATCCCCTAAATTTCGCCAGGGTTTCAGGGGGGAACCGCATCCAGGTCTTTCAATACTTCCGGATGGATCGCGGGGATGGGCAGGCGTATGGTAACGACCAGACCTCCTCCCAGACGGTTGGCGGCGGTGATGGTCCCCTCATGTTGGCGCACCGCCTGGGAGGCAATCGCCAACCCCAGGCCAAAACCGCCCTGCTCCGGATCGCGGGCATCGCCAACGCGGTAGAAGGGTTGAAAAATCAATGCCAGTTGATCCTCCGGCACCCCCTCCCCCTCGTCATGGACCGAAATGACCGCCTGACCCCGGTCGTTGACGAAGGTGATGTGAACCTTTCCCTGTTCCGGCGTATGACGCAGGGCATTGCGGATGACGTTTTCCAGCGCCGAACGCAATTGCACCCCATCGGCCTTGATGATGACCTCTTCGCCCAGATCCATTTCCACCACCCGTTCCATCTGTCGGGCCTCGAAACGGACATCCGCCACCACGGTTTCGATCAGACCGGTGATCTCGATCCAGTCCTCCTTCGGCGCAGCGACGAGTGTCTCATGACGCGATAGAGTCAAAATCTGCCCGATCAACGCATCGAGCCGTTCCATTTCCACACCCAGATGCCCCAGATTTTCCCTTGAGGCATCATCCCCCGGTTCCACCAGTTCGAAGGCAAAACGCATCCGAGCCAGAGGCGAACGCAATTCGTGAGAAATGTCGCGGATCAGACGCTTGTGGGCATGAAACAGTTGATCCAACCGTCCAGCCATGAAGTTGAACGCATCGCCCAATGCGCTCAATTCATCCGGAATCCGCAAGGGAACGCCTGTATAGCGTACACGCAAATCCCCTTCGGCAAGCCTGAGGGAGGTTTCACGCAAACGCTTGATGGGCCGGGTAAAATGCAGCGCCAACAAAAACACCGCGGCGCCACTCGCCAGAATCAAGAGCAACGGCATCCAGGGATGCTCGATCATGACGCGCCCCAGGGAAGGACGTGGCGGTCGCGTGAAGATGCGATAGCCCGCTCCGTCGGGACCCGTGACGACCAGAGGGTCGAAGGCATGACGTTGTTTCAATTTTTCCATGACCCGATCGTGCTCTGGGGAAAAAGGACGTCCCAGAATATCGCGTTGATCCGGTCCGATGACCAGAAATTCATCCCTGTCGTCTTTAGACGAAAGGACCTCGCGCAACCGCGCCACCCCCTCCAGGGAGAGGATGTCCGCCAGGACCATGCGTTCCTTCATCTGCCGCGCCAGGGAATCGGGCATCCGCTGCTCGAAATCGCCACGCATCCGATCCGCCGTCCAGGCGATCATGCTTCCGAGAAATATCACGGTGATCCAGAAGGAAAAAAACAGTTTGACGAAAAAACGCACGGTCAGGCCTCGGTCGGCAGGCTGAACAGATAACCCTCGCCGCGTATGGTGATGATCCTCGGGGAAACCTCGGGACCGGATCCAAGTTTGCGCCGCAGACTGCCGATGTGAAAATCGATGCTGCGGTCGTAGGGGATCAACTTTCTTCCCAGCCCCTTGAGGGAAAGGGTCTCCTTGGCGACCACCTTGCCGGCGGAACGGACCAGCAATTCCAGAATCTTGAATTCGGCGCTGGTCAATTCCAATGGCCGTTCGCCGACGCGAATCAGGCGTGCTCCAGGCAGGATCGTCATGTCACCCACACGGACCACCTCCATGTTTTCCGACAGGGCAGGCGCTCCCGTCTCGGTGCGACGCAGCACCGCCCGCAATCGTGCCGCCAGGACCTTGGGATTGCAGGGTTTGGCCAGATAATCGTCGGCGCCGATTTCAAGACCGACAATGGAATCATCCTCATCGCCACGAGCCGTCAGCATCAGGACCGGGGTCTCCTTGACCTTGCGCAGGCGACGAACCACTTCAAATCCATTCATCTTCGGCATCATGACATCAAGCACCAGGGCGTCGTAATCGGTTTGCGTCGCCCGCTGCAATCCCGCAGCGCCATCATGCGCCACATCGCAGGCAAACCCCTCCCCTTCCAGAAACCTGGAAAGCATGGCGCAAAATTTACGGTCATCATCGACAAGCAGAAGGCGGTGCATGTTTCTCCAATCGATCCTCGAATCCATCCCCACGGCGATGGATCATTGTACCGATTGAAACACCTTTGAAAAACCATTGAAAAACGTCCCTTGCAAATACTTGCAAAACACCGACACACCCAATCGTGAATTCCGCCGAAAAAGACCACAGCTTGCAAGGTCCCACACTGTCCGCCGACGGCATCCCCCTGAAGATGCCCCAGGATGGACGGATTGAAAGGTTTCCGGGGATACACCACAAGGATGGGACGCCATCCCGAGGAAAGAAAGACACCATCAAGAGGCAATTTTTTCCCGACGCACGGCCAACCGACGGAACAAAGTGCCTGATGTCTTCCAGAAACCTTTCGCGACTGTTGCGGATCTTTCCGCACCGATCCCAGAACCCGGTCTTCGGGTTCGACAAGAGCAAGGGAGTTTGAATGATGAATATCTCGATGAACAGCGCCATGATGGGAACGAACTCGATGCAGCGGATGGGTGGTCGCCCCCCCATGGGCAGCCCCCCTTCCGCCGACAAAATGATTGCCAAACTCGACAAAAACGGCGATGGCACGCTGGGCTCGGATGAAGTCAAAGGTAAACTGGCCGACGACTTCGGCACCGTCGATAGCGACAGCGACGGACAACTGACCGCCGACGAACTGGACGCAGCCCTCGAAAGCATTCGTGCCAAAATGGGCAACATGCCTGGTCCCATGGGGGCAAAAGGAGGTCAGGGCGGACCACAGGGGGCGGGCGGGCCGGGAGGCGCCGGTGGTCCCCCATCGGCGGCAGACCTGCTGTCGATGATGGACGATGACGAGGATGGAGCGATCGGATCGGATGAGGTCAAAGGTCCCCTGGCCGACAAATTCGATGCCGTCGATACCGATGACGACGGGGTCATCTCACAGGAAGAACTGGAGGTGGACCTTGAGGCGATGCAGAAAGAGCATGCCAGCCAGATGGAATCGCTGGTCGCGAGCGTCCAGGAAAACACCTCCTCGGTACCGACCACCTCGGGACAATCGACCAATCCCTATGAACGGTTGCAAAGCCTGCTGCAAAACCTGGGTCTCTCGGGCAACACTTCCTCACTTTTGACCACCAATCTGTTTGCTTGAGAATAAAAAATCTTTCAAGAAAACAGGGTGAATCGTCCACACAGGCTACAGCCGGCCTCCTCGCGAGGCCGGCGTAACCAGCAGTCGCCCTCTCCCGCAGGATGTGGACCGGGGTAAAGGCAAACAAACACTCCATGATTCAAAGGTCTGTCGCGATCCTTGTGGAGCCGTTTTCGCATATTATAATAATTAAGAATGCCGATCGCCCTATGGCATTCCCAAGGTGCGGCGCAGCACGACCACCGCGCTCGGGGTACGCCTGAGAAGACTTTGCAAAATCATTTTCCCCTGCCCCACCTCCGCCTGGGCATTGACCAGAAAGAACGCGCTTCGAACATCGATGTGGAGATCGGACAAACCCTGCAACTCCCCCTTGGCCTGGACCAGATTGGGATGGTTGCGGAACGCATCGATGGTGCGAAACGGTTCCATGAAACGCGATTTGACCACCTGTTCCGCATCCGACAGTCCAATGTTTCCCGCCAGGGCGCTCAACACCACCGCCGGGGCCGTGTTGACATTGATCGCCGTCCTTCCCGGCAACGCGACCACAAAAGGTTTCAATTTTTCCCAGATCTTGTCGTCGAAGCCCTGCACCAGCATCAATTCCGTCGCCGACTGCATCGACTGGTTGGCCGCGCCATAAGAAGCCGGAAGACGGCTGTAGGAATCGTTTTCCGCCCCCATCGCCCCGCCCCGCTCGCTGTCGGCATCGATCCAATCCGCCACCGCCGTCGCCAGCAACGGGTCCAGATCCAGCCGGTCCAACAAGCGTTCGAAAATGGCCATCGCCGTCGCATCCTGGCGACCATTGACGATCAGGCCATTCAGGTTGAAGCGCGATTGCACATCCTCGCTCCATCCCCACACCGTCGCCCCATCGACATCCATCGGGGCCATCCGCGCCGCCCACGGTTCATCCAGGGAATCCCAGGCATTGTCGCCCGCGGTCCGCAACAATACCGCCCGCGCCCAGGCCTCGCCCCCCATCACCAGGTTCCATCCCTGATCCCGTCCCATCAGGGAACCGGTCAAACGGGTCTGCATCTTCTGCCGGGTCGCCATGGCCACCATCGTGATGGTCGCCAGCGAAACGATCAAAAGCGCCGTGATCAACGCCACACCAAACTCTCCCCGACGGGCCGCGCCATCCACGCTCATGACCACCCCGGGGCCGGAGAAAGCTCAAAGATGCGGCGAATCCGACCGACCCCTTTTTTTTCCAAGGTCAGTTCGACCGCCCGCGGCAGCGTGACGGAAATGGCCACGGGGTCCTCCTCGCGCGGCCAGATCACCCCCTTCTCCCCCTTGTCGTCGATGAACGCCAACTCCAAAGTCAATACGCCCCGCACCAAAGGTTCATCATGATGGGGATTTTCTCCCAGGGTGTCCAGATGACGCCAGGAACGTCGGATCAGCACCCCCTCCTCGAACAACCAGGCCACCCGCTGAAATTCGCTCCGCGCCTCCAGTCGCGGATTGGACCGGCCCGCACGGGTCAACAGCAACCAGACGCTCCCCTGCTCCCCACCCCGGAACGCAGTTTCCGGTCGTCCCGTCGCCCCCATGACCGACCGGGAAACCGCCTGCGCCAGATCATTGCCCAACACCAGGTAGAACAGGTGCAATTCCTCCAGATTCCGGGTCCGCTCCTCGATGATGTCACGGGTCAACAACATGTTGGCAACACTTTGATAGGCCATGACCGACAACACCACAAATACCGAAAGGGCCACCAGCAGTTCCAGCAGGGTAAACCCCCGCGACCCGCCCCCGGTAACGACAGGTCCCTCACGGTTTGCCAAGATAGCCATTCAATACCGCCACCGGAGTCTGGGAACGGGCCGAATCCTGAAATACCGCCACCTCGATGCGACGGATATCGGGTTCCGGGGTATCGGAGATGGTCGCCCGCCAATACCATTGCCGCCATCCCAGTTGCTCTTCGCCAAACTGGGTCCCGGGATTGGGGAAAAAATTGAGCAATCGCCGTTCGACGATGCAATTCATCGCCACCCAATGGGCCATGGTCCGATCTTCCAAATCGGCGGCATTGCGCGCCTGCGCCCCGGTCGCCTTGACCACGCCGCCCAATACCAGGGACAATACCACCAGAGCCACCAGAACCTCGATCAGAGAAAAACCTCGGCGTCCCCGAAAAGGCGCCCACGCCGCAACAGGTGGAAATGGTATCTCCATCCCCACCCTGGGGGCATCCCCCGTCATTCCCGCGAAGGCGGGAACCTTTTTTTTCTTCAACGGATTGTTCTTTAAAAATATCCGCGTCCCACTCATGATGATTTGTCTTCCACCTTGACCGCCCCCACCAATCCACCCGTCACCTCGCGCCACCTTCCGGAGTGCGATTGAATCCGAACCTTGAAGGGGGTCCGCTCGCCGCCACTGAAAAAAAACAGATGCGGTTTCGGCGGTTCGTTCTTCGCTTCGACGGTGTCGTCCTTCGTCTCATCCGCCAAACCAAGGGCCAGATCATCGACCCAGACCGAAAAAAAATACCCCTCCGGCAGGAATCTTTCCCGCAACAGATCATCCCCCTTCATCGGCAACCAGCGGCCTTCCTCGTCGCGACGCCAAAAGGAAAAACCGTTCGTCGTAAACCGCACCCCGGTATCGCGAAAGGAAAGGAGCGATTCCCGCGAGGCAAACGAAAGGAGTTCCCGCAAACGACGCGCCTCTTCGGTCACCACCGAGTCGGGATCGTTGGTCCGGATCGAAACCACCGCCAACCCCGACAACAGGGCGATGATGAAAAAAACGACCAGCAGTTCCAGAAGGGTAAACCCTTGTTGAGAGGAAACGGCGACGATCGTCGGGTTGCCCGGTTCCGGACTCATGACCCGTCTCACCGGATCAGGGTATTGAGTTCGAAGACCGGAAGCAGGATGGCGACCACGATGGTCACCACCACCCCTCCCATCATCAGGATCAACAGCGGCTCCATGAGTCCGGTCAAGGTTGCGACAAAGGTTTCGACCTCCTGTTCCTGGGCTTCGGCGGCCCGTTCCAGCATCCCCGAAAGGTTGCCGCTCGCCTCGCCGCTCGCCACCAGATGGATGAGCATTGGTGGAAAAATGTTGGTTTCGTTCAACGCCGCATGGATGGCCCCCCCCTCCCGGACCTTGAGCGCCGCCCGTTCCACCGCCTTTTTCATCGGCAGGTTGACCAGTACCCGCGCCGAAATTTCCATCCCCTCCAGGGCAGGGACGCCGCTCGAGGTCAAAATGCCGAAGGTACGGGCAAAACGGGCCGCGTCCATCCCCCGTACCAGCGTGCGCACCAGAGGAAGCAGCAGCAACAATCGATGAAATTGATACCGCGCCGCCCTGTTTTTGAGCATCATGCCAAACCCTACCCACCCCAAAACCAGTCCCACCGCCAACAGCCATCCCCAGGAACGCAAAAAATCACTCAAAGCGATCAGGGCCCGGGTCAAGGCGGGCAGGTCCTGGTTGAAATCGGCAAAGACCTTGGAAACCTCGGGAACGACATACGTCAGAAGAGCCACCGTCACCCCCAGGGCGAACACCAACACCACCATGGGATAGATCATCGACAAACCAACCTTCTGCTTCAGTTTACGGCTGTTTTCCAGATAATCGGCCAACCGTTCGAGGACATTTTCCAGTTTTCCCGTCTGTTCGCCCGAGGCCACCGTCTCGCGGTAGAGATCGGAAAACAGGTGGGGATAGGCCCCCAGGGCTCGCGAAAAGGACTGCCCCTCCAACACCTGGGTCCGCACGGCAAGCATCAGCAGACGCATCCGTTTGTGGACGCTCTGTCGCGAAACCGCTTCCAGCGCCTCGGCCAGGGGAAGACCCGCCCGCACCAGTGTCGCCAGCTGCCGCGTCGCCAGAGTCAGATCCGAAAGACCAACCCGTCCCCCGCGAAACACCCCGCCCCGTCGCGACTGGTTTTTCTCCCGGACCTCCTGGATCGAAAGAAGCGACAGGCCCTGGTGTTTGAGCGTGACCCGAACCTCCCGTGCCGATTCCCCCATGGCCACCCCCTTTCGAGTATGGCCTTTCCGATCCAGCGCGGTATATTCGAATGCTCCCATTTCTCAACCTTTGGTAACTGCCCAGGTACCCCCAGGACTCAGGATTGGAGAGCCCCGAATCATTACCCTATTCCAAGGATTCAGAACCGCTCGAACTCATCCTCCCGATCGACCCCGGCCCCCATCTCCAATGCCACCCCTCCTTCATTCCCCCCACGCTTCAAATCCGCCCTTGCGGAAACCTGGGCCAGCTTTGGAGCGCCCGGAGCCGGTTTTGGCGTACTCCGCGCACCCTTCAACCCCGGCAACGTGGCACCCCCCGGACTCTTGGCCTTGCGTGACAAGGATCGCACCACCTCGCCTCCGGTCGCCATTCCCCCCTCAATCTTGAAAAAGCCAACCGCGCTCTTCAATTCCGCCGCCTGGGCTGACAATTCCTCCGCAGTCGCCGCCATCTCCTCGGAGGCACCGGCATTTTGTTGGATCACATGGTCAAGCTGTTGAATGGCCTGATTGATCTGAACCGCTCCGGAATTCTGTTCCCGGCTGGAAACGGCAATCTCCTGCACCAGGAGCGCGGTCTGGCGAATATCAGGGACAAGGATCGCCAGCATTTTTCCCGCCTTTTCCGCCACCGCAACGCTGGAAGCGGACAGCGAATTGATTTCACCCGCCGCATGTTGACTGCGTTCGGCCAGTTTACGAACCTCGGCGGCAACGACCGCAAAACCTTTGCCATGTTCGCCGGCCCGGGCCGCCTCGATGGCGGCGTTCAAGGCCAGAAGATTGGTTTGACGCGAAATTTCCTCGATGACCGAAATCCGATCGGCGATTTTTTTCATCGCCTCGACCGCACTGGCCACCGCCAGTCCGCTCTCCTGGGCATCGTTGGCCGCCTTTTTGGAAATTTCCTCGGTCCGTGTGGCGTTGTCGGTGTTGTTTTGAATGTTTCCCGCCATCTCCTCCATGGCCGATGAGGTTTCCTCAATGGAGGCCGCCTGTTCGACCGCCCCCTGGGACAACCCCTGGGAGGAGTCGGACAACTCCCTGGACCCCGCCGCCACCGAATTGGACGCCTGCGTGATCCTCTGGACCACCCCCCCGATTTGCGTCATCATCCGGGTCAGGTCGCCAAGCATCCGCCCCATTTCATCCTTGCGGTCCACCACCACCTTCTGGGTGAGGTCGCCTCCCGAAAGCCCTTCGAGAATATGACAACATTCGTTGATCGGACGGGTAATGCTCCGGGTGATGAACAACCCCAACACCAGGGACAAAAGGGTCCCCAAGACCATGCCGATCATCGATTGCCGCCTGGATCCATCCGCCACTCCAAAGGAGGCATCGAAGGCCTGCTTCATCAAGAGTTCCGCTTTTTCCTCAACCCCGGTGATCAGCGCGATCATCTTCTCACCGCTTTCGTCCGCCGCGTGATCGGTCTCCGAACGACGGGCCAATACTTCCGACCGGCTTTTCAAGGTTTTTCCAAGTCCCGCGACGCTCTTTTGGAACTCCTTGTCATGAATGGCATCAATCTGTTCGACCACGGTCAGAAGTCCGAGATCGTTGACAGCGGCGATTTGCCCCTCCGGAGTCTGGGCCCCTTTCCTCAAGGCCTCGATCCATTGATCGAATTCCTTCAAGGTTTCCAGGTAGTCCTGATACCCCTCTCCTTCGGCCTGTCGTTCCCGGGCCATCCTTTCGACGGCGATCCGACTGTTGGCCAGGGTGGTTTTGATTTCCATCGCCATGTCGGCCCAGGTGTTTTCGGTCCCGAGAATCTCCCTGGCGGCAACACCCGCCGCAATCCGTTCCTGAATCCGATCCTTGACCCGTTCTTCAAAGCTCGCCGCCAGTTGCGCAACCTGGTCGTAACTGGCCGCCATCTTCTTCAGGTTGGCCTCCAGTTCCCCTTCGAGGCGGAAGACCTCAAGGGTCATGTCGCGAATCGAGGCCAGCGCCGGAGCGAATCGATCGCCATGAAACCCCCTGGATTCCTCCACGATCCGCCGCATATCTTCGTCACGGGTGGCGTAATAGGTATCGTTGTCCAGGACCGCTCCCTCCAGGATCGCCTTGGAATAAGCCTGGAAGAGAGAGGAAACAACTTCGTGTTCCTTCCACCGTTCATCGAGTTCCTCTTCATTTTCCGCGGCGAGGAATTCCATGATCATCTGCATGTCCCTGGCCACCGCCAGCTTCATCTCCATGGCGGCATCCATGAGGGGAGCGGTGGCGCCGATCTCCTCCTCCCGATGCAACATGTTCCCGATGTTCATAAAATTGAGCCCGCCGATCACCAGCAATACCGCCGTAATCAGGACAAAGGCCCCCATCAATCGGGTGCCAATTCTTAAATCGTCGATACGCATCTTGTCACTCCCCCACCATTATCGTTATCAATCCAATCTTTCCATGATTGGTGCGTCCGGTAAACTCCTGAATTGTCCGATCCGCGATACAGCGGCCAGATACCGGAAAACTTAAAGACAGGCAACGCTCGCGTCAATTCTTAAGAACGCCCCCGGGGATCCCTAAACCCAAGAAAAGTCTGGAGTTGCCGCTGGATCGCGTCACGATCCCGAATCCGGGACTGTCCTTCGTCCCCTTCGGAAAAAAGAGCGGCAGTCGTCGCATGTTGCCTGAGAATGGCATCAAGGCGCCGCCGATGGAGATGGGCAATCATGGATTGAATCAGCTTTCGATCGGCCTCGCTCATGATCGAAAAAAGAGCGGAAACATGGTTGTGCGCCTCCAGGGAAGAATCATGGGCACCACCCTTGCGTTCCACCTTGCGCACCACCGCCTCTCCCCGTATCCAGTCCCCTTGAAAAGAAATTTCAAGATGAAGAGACGACCCGACCTCGGGAGGGTCCGATTCGGGCGGCATGGCGCATTCGAATTGACCCGAATTGATGTTCTCAAGGCGGACGGAAACCGGAGCGTGTCCTTCCCACACCAGTCGGGCAGAGACATTTTCCCGTGGCATCACATCGGCCCCGAGCCGCTCCTGTCCATCGGCGGCCAACAGTATGCCGAAAGCCTCGCCGAGTTCCTGGGGAGCGATCCGAAAAATGAGGCCGACCCCCTTGAAATTGACGTAACGGATTTGGACGGGAAAGGATTTCCTGTTGCCGAGGGCACCCAGTTCCAACACACCCTCGCATCCCATCAGGGAAGTGGAAACGGTCTGGAAGGTATTGAGAAAAACCCCGTTAAGGCTGAGATCCCGGGTCACCCCGACAAGCATCGCCGGTTTCACGTCCATGCCGGTCAGGACAAGCCGCCCCTGGAGGCGTCCCCAGATCCTTGGAAAGCGCCGCCGCCGTGGCGGGGCATCGTCGGAGTGTTTCGAGTCATGCATCCCGGCACCATGCGTTGCGGAAATCGTCCCGCCATACCCGCCCCCGGGACAGCGACGCGACGGTGTTCGCACTGCCGGGATGAACCATCCAATCGCATGTGTCTTTGAGACAGGGGAGGCAGAACGGAATCGATCTTGGCGGTTCAGGTTGCATACGGAGCGTCCGTCTCTTCCTCGGCCAGATATTCTTCCCAGAGCAGTTCACCCCACCGATCGCAACGCTCCTTGGCCTCCGTGGCGATTTTTCCCATGAGATCCATGGAAAGAGGCTTTTTCACGTAGTCAGCCGCCCCCAGGGCGAGCGCATCCATGGCGCGGTCGAGATCGCTGGCCCCGGTGATCACGATGAATTGAATCATCGGGTATTTTTTCTTGGCCTGACGAATGAACTGCAATCCATTGCCATCGGGAAGATTGATGTCTTGAAAGATGATCGCTGGATTTTCATTTTCCAGTTTGACCAGAGCCTCCTCGAAGGAGTTGGCGCCGATGAACACGACCTCGGAAAACTGGGGTTGGAATCTGAGATAACGTTCGATACTACGAATGATCTCGGGTTCGTCATCGACCGTCATGATCTTGAGCCTGCGCACCTCCCGCACCTCATCCATCGCTCCCCCTCCAAAACGAAAACCCCACGCCGCCCATTCCGGACTAAAGTCCCGCGACAGCGCCATCCGATCCGATTGTTATAAAAAATACAATGTATTCCCATCCGTTCCTTTCATTGACTTTAGCACAAACACAATCAAGGCGACAAGAGAAAGGTGACAGAGCCTGTGGGTGTTCCGCTTGTTGGACCGTTCCGCATTGTGCTACGATGGCGTCTCGTGAATATCCAATGAACCAATTCAGGATGAAAGCAATTTCTCATGCTTCTTCGACAACATGAACGCATCGCGTTCGATACCGAGGCAGTACTTTATTTTCAGGACAAGAAGGAATTCATCTGCCGCACACAGGACATCAGCGTCGGCGGCCTCAAGGTCGCCAACCCGGAAATGAAAAACCTGTACGGCTATATCGGCACCCGATGCGTCGTCGAATTCGCCGTTGGCGTCCCCACGGGAATCGAAATAAAGAACTTTTTCCTGCAAACCAAGGCGTTGGTCGTCAACGGCGATCTCAAGGGGATCGGACTGAAGTTCGAGGGGGTCGCGCAGGAATCCATGACCCTGCTTGAGAAACTGGTGAGCCGTCAACTCCATGAAACGGACCTGGACCGCCTGAAGAAGGATGAAGGGATCGCGATCAAGTCAGGACATGGTCGGGCCCTGGTCTCGCAGTTGGATGGTCTGATCGTCGAGTCGGTCAAGGAGGTGTTCATCGCCTTCCTCAACATCGACGTCACACCCGGTCCCTACCTGGAACGGCCTGCCTTCGAGGAGTACAAACCTCCAGAAACCGAAGTGACGGGCATCGTCCTGTTCAATGGCGCCCTCGAAGGGGGAATCCACCTGTCATCACCGCTCCATTTTGCCATCAAGGCGGCCGGGGCCATGCTCGGAGAGGCGGGACTTGAACTTCAATCCCAACAGGAAGACATGGTCTGGGACGCTTTGGGTGAAATCACCAACCAGGTCGCCGGAGGGGTCCAAACCCGCATCGCCAACGATTTCGATACCATCAACCTGACCGCGCCCAATATCGTCATCGGTCCCAAATTCCGCATCAACTACAGCAAAAACCTGACCAGCGTCCGCAAATTCTTCCGCACCCCGTTCGGTCCTTTTTTCATCGAATGTTTCTTTTCTTGAAAAAGCCTCGTTATGCCGGCCCCTTCGGCAAGAAGATCCAAGGAGGATCAAGCACATGAAAAAAATAATATACCTGCTGACCCTGCTCTCATCGTTTCTCTGGTTCCCGACGAGCCAGGCCGACTGGGTACCATTGGGAGACAAGGTGCATGCCTACGTCGGGAGCAAGGATGCTTCGCCAGCACACAGTTTTGCCGCCAACGCGGGCATCGTGATCGGTCGGGACGGCGTGCTGGTCGTGGATACCCTGATTTCCGCCCGCGAGGGGGAACGGTTTGTCGCCGACATCCGCAAGGTCACCGACAAACCGATCCTGTTCGTCGTCAATACCCACACCCATCTGGACCATGCCTTCGGCAACATTGTTTTCGCCCGCATGGGGGCAACCCTGATCTCTCATGAGGCCGAACAGGCAACGCTCGCCACCAAGGGCAGCGAAATGCTCAAAAACACGGGCGTCTACGGGCTCAAACCGGAAGATATGGCGGGAACGGAGATCGTGGTCCCCAGGCTTTCCTTCAATGGCCAGATGTCCGTCGATCTTGGCGGCGTGACCGTGCGGCTGATCCATTTGGGACCTTCCCATACATCGGGAAGCAGTGTCGTTTATATTCCCGAATCCAAAATCCTTTTCGCGGGCGACATCCTGTTTACCGATTTCCATCCCTATCTGGCCGATGCCGACTTCGACGGGTGGTCCAAAACACTCGACCAATTGATGGCCATGGAGGTCGAACGGATCATTCCCGGTCATGGTCCCCTCTCGACGAAAAAAGACCTTCAGGCCATGAAGGAATACCTTGCCCTGTTCGACACGAAGGCCAGAGAACTTGCCGCGACCACCCAAGATCCGGCAGTGATCGCACAACGACTGCTCGCCCTTCTGCCCAAACGGTCCCTGGCGGAATGGATGGTCGCCACCAACGTCAAGGGACGCTATCTCGGCAAGAAGTAGTCCCCCCAAATACCCCGAGGCACGATGCCCTTCGAATAAGGACACCGAAAAAACCCTTTCCCGAAGGTCATGAAGTTCCTGTCAAAACCCCGGCGCCGATCACCCTCCGAGCGAACATCCCGAATGTTCCGGGATTCGCTCGAAGGGTCCTCGGATCATCCCGCCAGTGGCGCCTCTTCCTCGTGAAGACGATCGTGGATCAGGATTTGAAGACGGCGCATGGCACGACTGAGCCCCGCCGATTCCTGGGCCAGGAGAAAATTATCCAGGCCACCTGCGGCGTCGAGCGTTCGGATCATGCTGGCGGGCATGGCCAGACGGATGCTTCTTCCCAGCGCCATGCTGTAGACCGCCTTGCGCTGCATGTTGGGCAGCCATTTTCTCCGCGATTTTCTGTTGGAGTGGGAGACCTTGTTGCCGGTTTGCGGGGCTTTGCCTCCGAGGACATGTTTTCTGGCCACGGTTTTCCTCTTGCTGTTAATGTAAATATGCCTGGAAGAAATAAGGAAAAGAGAGTACCATACCAGCTTCATTGGAATCGTGCAAGTCCAGTTTCTAAGGAAAGCGCGATCCAAACCGGCCAGTCCGCCGGAAAACGACTGCCCGGCGCAACCGGAGCCAAGCCAACGCCGGGACGAAGGGTTGGGTGGTCGCATCGTTTGACTTCGAGGATTGGAATGAGGGCATGTCGAAACTCGATCCGAACAAAAACATGGCGCAGTTGATCCGGGAAAATCCGCAACTTGCGGCAATTCTCCACAATCGGGGTATCGATTGTGGTTCCTGTCTGGCATCGCAGGTAGACACGCTCCTGGATGTCGTCAGGACCTACGATCTGGATCTGCGACAATTGCTCCTGGAGTTGGAACGGTCGCTCGATGAAGGCAACAGGGGATCGACCGCGGATTCATGACCAGAATCGCTTCGATACATGGTGCGACATTTCGGGCAGACAGGCGTCCTTGGTCCCACTTAAAAAAGACGAAATGATGCCCCCGGAAACAACGTTGACAGACATGGCGGGTTTTCAAATCATGGCAGCACGACAATTGGATGAAGTTCGCATGATGGTTTCACACCCCAGGCCCTTGCGCCAACATGGATCACGTTTCATGGGCATCGCGACCACGTTTCTTTTGTTCCTTGGAGCGTGTGTCTGGACCCCGCCGGCAGCCGATTCGGTGGCAGCCGGCGAACCCGAAGGAATCATTCCCGTCGAACAACGCCAGGGCGATGGATCCCAGGGAGAGGCGACGGAATACGATGGACCCGAGGCCGAGGATGGGCTCCCTGCCGATGCCACCGATGAACTGCCTTCGGTCGATCCGATCGGCGTGATGGAGGACGACGGTTCCGATGAGGAGGGCATGGCGATTGACAACAGCGGCGCCGAAACTTTCGATCCGTTCACCAATCTTGATGAAAATACCGACACCACCTATTTTTATCTGTTGGGTCAGCTCTTTCTGCGCGAAAGCAAGTGGCAGATGGCGGAGAAAGCCTTTTCCCGGGTCGCCGAAAGCGATCCCGAATCGATCGAGGCCAACCTGATCGTCGCCCACCTGGCCACCCAGCGTGGCGATCTGGAACAGGCGGTCCGATACACCACCGAGGTGGTCAAACGGGCCCCCGATCATCGGAAGGCGCGGTTTCTGTTGGCCGGATTGCTGACGGCCCGCAAGGAATATGACAAGGCGGTGGAACACTATGAAATTCTGCTGGCCGGGGAACCGAACCATCAGGCGGCGCGGCTGCTGCTGGCGCAACTGTATGGTCGTCTCAAAAAGATCGACAAGGCGCAGGCGGTCTTGGCCCCCCTGTTCAACGACAGGAAGATGGGGTGGAAGGCCCACCTGGCCCTGGGACGGGCCTATGTGAGTCTGCCCGACATGGGATTGGCGCTCAAATCCTTTCAGTCGGCACGCGCCTCCGATCCCGATGAGATCGAACCGGTCCTGGCGGTCGGCGCCGCCCTTCAGGAAATGAAACGGCCCGAGGAGGCGGAAAAATTGTATCGGGAATTCCTGGAAACCCATCCCGACAACAAGGCGATCCATGGCCGTCTGGGTCGGTTGCTGCTCAAACGCAACGACCGGATGGGAGCATTGGAGGAATTCCGGGCGATCACCCGCCTGGCCCCCGACAGCCTCCAGGCCCGCTTGACGACCGGTTTGCTGCTGGTCAGCGAAAAAAAATACGAAGAAGCCATCGTCGAACTTCGCCTTGTGGAGGCACTGCAACCGGAAAACAGCACGGTGCTGTACTACCTGGGACAGGCATTGGAAGCCACGAACCGGGATGACGAGGCCCAGGGAGCGTATGAAAAGATTCACAAGGGAGATCCATTCTTCGCCGAAGCGCATCTGCGTCTGGCCTTCCTCAACGTTTCCAAGGGAAAGCTGGAGGAAGGGATCGAAAAAATTCGCCAGTTGTTGAACGAGGATAAAAACAACACCGACCTTTATGGGGCCTTGAGCATCCTTCAGCTTCAGGCCAATCAGTTCGAGGCGGTGATCGCCACCTGCACCGAAGGTCTGGCCCTCGACGCAGGGCACGACCGTCTTCTCTTCAATCGGGCCATGGCGTTGGACAAGTTGAAACGGTGGACGGAAGCGGAACGGGATTTGAAGGTCTATGTCGAACGCAATCCCGATGACGCCCACGGTTTGAACTATCTGGGCTATAGTTGGGCCGATCGCGGCGAACACCTGGAGGAAGCCTTGAAGCTGATTCAACGGGCGGCGCAACTGGCCCCGGGGGATGGTTTCATTTCCGACAGCCTGGGATGGGTCTTATATCGCATGAACCGTCTGGAAGAGGCGTTGGTGCGCATGCGGGAGGCGGTGCGCATGGAAGCGGACGACCCCATCATTCGCGAGCATCTGGGAGATGTCCTTTTCGCCATGGGCAAGAAGGATGAGGCCTTGCAGGTCTGGAAAAAGGCGCTGTCGCTGGATACCAGCAATCAGGAATTGCAAAAGAAAATCAGCCATCACGAATCCAAGAAATGAAACTTTATCGCGGGAACATCCATGTTCCCTCCAAAATGAGCGTCAATCCTTTCCCTGGGCTGGTCCTGGCGGCAGTACTCATCCTTGGCATCGCCGGTTGCGCCGGAGGGCCGGATCCGGAAAAACGCGAACCCGTTGGTCATACCCGGATCGACCCCATCGACCATCCGGGCATGAAACGGTTTCGATCGGACCAGAAACAACGGCAACGGCTTACCGGTTCGTGGCAGGTCGATGGCAGCATGGAAATTCAATTGAAGGACGACGTGCGGCGCCATCGGATGGAATTGGAAGGACGTGGCGGACAACAGATCAGGCTGCGTATTTTCGGCCCCTTCCGCAATGTCGCCATGGAATTGACCATGATTCCCGAATGGTTGCGTCTTGTACATCCGGGAGACCGGGTGCGGCTCGAAGTGGCGGCGGAACGTTCGGGGATGGCAGCGTTGACGGGATTGGCCTTCAATCCTTCGTGGCTCTACCCGGCACTCATGGGCTGCGCCGCCGAACCCGCGGGATCGATGATTCGGGAAAAGGAAACTCTTGTGGGAGACAGCCGGTCTGGTGAAAAATTGTGGATCGATTCGCGCACCGGCGCGTTGAAAAAACGCACCCGCGTCGGTAATGGCGGCAGGCCGTTCACGGTCGAATACGAATGGCCGGAACAATCCCCGGATGCGATGAAAAATCACCTGCAGATGCCGTTGCGGGTGGACATTCGCCTGGAGGATGACGATTCGCGCCTCACCCTTTCCCTGAACGAATGGAAATTTTTCGATGGGGGCGGTGACTTGTTCGCCGCAGCGGATCGGCTTCCCCCGTTTCGGGTGCTTTATCCTGAAATCGGCGATGGCGGATCGCCATGACACGCCGTTTTCGCGCCCCGGCCAAGGTCAATCTGTCGCTTGAAATCCTTGGCCGCAGGGAGGATGGATACCATATCCTGGACAGTATCATGGCTTTTTTTCCATGGTACGACCATCTGGAGGTCACATGCGGCGGAAGCGCGGTCACCCTGGAATGCCATCCCACGGTAACGGTGGCGGCGGAAGAAAATCTGGTCCATCGTGCCGCGGTCGGACTCAAGAAAAAGGCTGGGATCACGACCGGCGTCCACCTGGCTCTGTTCAAGGAAATTCCCCACGGGGCCGGTTTGGGTGGTGGTTCCTCGGATGCGGCGTTGACGCTCCTGGCGTTGAACCGGATGTGGCAATTGAACTGGTCCGTGGACGAACTGAGCCTTCTCGGAGTGGAACTGGGCGCGGACGTGCCATTCTTTCTTGGCGGACATGCGGCCCGGGTCGGTGGCATCGGTGAACGAATCACCCCTCTGCCCGGGATGCGGGAATGGGAACTGGTTGTCGTTCATCCCGGAATCATGCTCGCCACGGCAGCCGTCTACAGGGGAATCACCCCCCGCATGTTGGCACAATGGGCGCAAGAATCCACCCTCCAGGAAGAAGGCCCGGAGTCTCCGAGATGGCGGTTTGAAAACCACCTGGAACAGATTGCCCGGACGCTGACGCCCCTCATCGAGGTGGTCGCGCAACAGTTGCACGCCGTTGGCGCCCGATCGACGCTGATGTCGGGCAGCGGTTCGGCGGTTTTCGGTGTCTTTGATCATGGCGACCAGGCACGTGAAGCGGCCACACAAATCTCCCGTTCCCATCCCGAATGGCGGGTCAGGCAAGGACGAACGTTCACTATTCATCCATTTGACCGGGAATGGCAATCCGGTATATAAAGGGAGCCATCTCCTTCCTTGGGCCGTCGCCAAGCGGTAAGGCACCGGATTTTGATTCCGGCATTCCTAGGTTCAAATCCTAGCGGCCCAGCCACACCATCATGATCACCCCGTTTCACTTTCTTTAGAACCGTTCCTGCCCTGTCGCCCAAAAATCAAGTGACATGATCACACCTCCGTCCTTGTTTTGACTTCAGAACCACTGGAGAAAGAAAATGTCTCGAACCGTTACCCTGGAAGATGTCTGGAAGGCGTTCCTGGAAACAGACCGTAAAATGCAGGAAACAGACCGTAAAATGCAGGAAACAGACCGTAAAATGCAGGAAACAGATCTCAGGTTGCGAACAACCAACGAGGAAACGGACCGAATGATTCGGGAAATGTCCGTCGAGACTGCCCGTCGGCAACAGGAGACAGATCGCCTGATACAGGAGACCGCCCGTCGGCAACAAGAGACAGATCGCCTGATACAAAAGACGAGTCAAGAAATCGAGAAGGTCAACAAACAGCTCAACCAACAGATTGGCAAGCTGGGGGGACGCATGGGAGAATTCGTGGAGGGATTGGTCGCTCCCGCATGCAAAACCCTGTTTGTGCAAAGAGGCATCCCGGCGCACAAGGTCAGCCGACGAATGGAAGCGGAGTTGCCGGGCGACCGACGCATGGAAATCGATCTTTTCGTGGTCAACACCAATGCCACGATTCTGGTGGAGGTCAAAAGCAAATTGACGGTGGAAGATGTACGCGACCACCTGTCACGCCTGGAAGCGTTCAAGGAGTTCTTCCCGGAGTATGCCGACAAGCGGACGATGGGAGCGGTCGCCGCCATGGTCATTGAAGAGAAGGTCGTGAATTTCGCCATCAAGAAAGGATTGTTCGTCCTCATGCAGACGGGTGAAACAATTCACCTTGCCAACGATGCGGATTTCACTCCACGGGAATGGTAAGCGGATTGGTCTCAATGGACCTCCAGGACCCGGGTTGCCGCAGGTCTGAAACCCAACAGGTGATAGGACCGTTTCGGATCCATGTCATAACGCAAGGTTGCCCGGACCGAATCACCACGACTCAACCATCCACCACCACGATAGACACGGGTCTTGCCCATCACGGGTCCATCGGGGTTGTCTCGCGACGCATAGCGATAAGCATCCGCGTCATACCAATCCGCAACCCATTCCCATAGATTGCCGCTCATGTCGTGCAGTCCAAAACGGTTGGGGGCGCGTTCTCCGGGGGCATGCGGTCGGTTGTCGGAATTCTCCTCGACCCAGGCCAGGTCGGTGATTGCGCCACTGCCACAATGACGTTGGTCCACACCACCACCGGTACAGGCAAATTCCCATTGCGCCTCGGTAGGCAGACGCATCGAAACCCCGGATCGTTTGTTCAGCTCCTGAAAAAATTGTTCGACATCCTGCCATGAGACATTGCCCACGGGGAGCCGATCGTCCTGAATCGATTGTTCCGGCATCCAGTTCATGACCAGACGCCACTGTTTCTGCGTGATTTCATGGGCTCCAATCCAAAAGGAATCGAGGCAGACTTCATGTGGAGGCTTTTCATTTTCGTCCCATGTGTCGCTTCCCATGAGAAAGCATCCGCGTGGCACCTGAACCAGGGTGATCCCCGTTTCCGGATCGGTCCATTGGGGAAGTTTTTCCGTGCCACTCCCTTTGCCAACCGAGGAACCTTCCTGTCCCCGAGGAACAGTGGCGGAACCGGTCGTCTGGTTGGAACGGAGCGTTTCTTTTCGGTCAAGCTCCGGGTTGGGGACCGGAGACGTGGAAAAGGAAGGGGAAAGAGTTGGGGTCGGAATGGAGGTCGCGACCGCTTGTCCGATTTCGGCGCGATCTTCCTTGCGAATCGATTCCATGGGACTGGTGAAGGTCCGTTGATCCATGTTCCAGACCTGCCGCTCTCTTTTGATCATTCCCTGGGCATCGGGCGGATGGGAAAGAATGCCCGTGCCATGGCGTTGTCCGTCGAGGTAAGTCCCTTCGTAGCGGGCGCCGTTGGGCCAGGAGTAGACGCCCTGGCCATGGCGTTTGCCATCGACGAATTCTCCTTCGTAACGCGCCTGGGTCGGCCAAGTGAAGAGACCCCGGCCATGGCGCTTGTCATTGCTGAACGTCCCCTCGTAACGGGCGCCGTCGGGCCAGGTTTGAATCCCCTTGCCATGACGCTGTCCATCCTTGAATTCCCCTTCATAACGGACACCATCGGGATAATCCCTGGTGCCCTGGGATTTTTGGGCAGTGGCCAGGATCGCCGGCTCGCCGAGCCAGGAGCCCAGGGTCGAGAGGGATTGACCGGCGATATCCTGGCTGGGATCGGGAACCACGCATCCCCCAAGCAGCAGCGTCATCGACAGAAGCGCTCGCAGGTCAATTTTCCGGGACTGCGGCAAGGAAAAAAGGGCAAACAGCGCGCAGGAAATGATCGAGGGTTGTCGCATCAACGGGATTCCATCAATTGAAGTGTGGTGGTGGTGGAACGCGACCGTCGTTTCCTGCCCCAGAAGGTCAGATAGATCAACGGCATGAGAAAAAGAGAAAGCAGGGTCGAAAACGAAAGGCCCCAGACGATCGCGGTGGCGACGGGACCCCACAGGAGCGATTGTCCTCCCATGCCCGTTGCCAGGGAAAACAGACCGGCAATGGTGGTGACGGTGGTGATGAGTATCGGGACAAGACGCCTTCTGGAGGCATAAATGATGGCATGCACCGGCGCCATTCCCGCCCTGCGGCGATCATTGGTGGCGGAAATCAGGACGATGGCGGCATTGACCGCGATTCCCGACAGGGCGACAACGCCATAGAGGGTATAAAGGCTCAAAGGGTGTCCCGAAAGAAGAAGCCCGAAGACCACCCCCGTGAAGGCCATCGGAACGGTCAGGAGGATCATGAACGGTTGCGAATAATTGCCGAACTGGGTCCCCAGGATCATGTACATCAGCCCGATACCGAACAGAAAAAGGACGACGATCGCGTCGATGGCCTCGTTAAGGTCGTCCAGGATGCCCGAAAAATCAAGATCGATTCCAGGATAATCATGCCCGATCCTCTGCCACTCCTTCTTCAGTAGAGCATTGGCCTCCAGTGTGTCCATGATTTTCTTGTCCAGGTCCGCCTCGACCGTGATCGAGCGGCGAAAATTGTAATGCCGGATCGATTCGGGTCCCCTCTGGGTCCGGTGATGCACCAGGTTGCGCAATCGGATGGCCTCGCCGCTTTCGGTGGCCAGAAGGGTGTCAAGAATCTGGTCGATGGCGGCCCCCTCGGGCTGGTCGGCCATGACCCGGACTTCCATTTCTTCTCCCTGGTGCTGGAAACGCGCCGAGACCAGGCCATTGCCGAGCAGATGGATCAACCGTGGCAGGTGGGACGGGTGAAATTGCGCCCGTTGCAAAGCGGAACTGTCGCCCGAGACGACCAGTTCGACATTTCCTTCGGAATAATCGTCGGTGACATCGCTGATCCCCGGAACGGATCGAAGGTAGGATTTCAGGGCATTGGCCGCCTGTTCGAGCTGCGTGAGATCATCGCCGCGAACCTTGACGCTGATGGGACGGGTGACCGGGGGACCCCCGGTCATCGAGAAAAAGGTGATGCTTTCGGGACCCGCCACCCGGGTGGCGATGGGACGCATGGCGTCGATGATGGCGCTGACCTCGCGCCGTCGATCGCGGTCGGGGGACAGACTCACCAGAATCTGGCCATAGCGATCGCCGAAAAACGGTTTGGTATCGGTCATCATCTGGCCGGCGTAGGCGACCATCGTTTGCAGTTCTTCCGGTTTGACCTCCTTGATCGCCTCGATTTCGACCGCCCGGGTCACGGCCATGGTCCGTTCCAGGGGGGTGCCCGCGGGCATCTTGATGTTGATATAGAAGAGGGGCATCGGATCGGCGGCGAAAAAGTCGGTCTTGACCATCCCCGAGGCAACCACCCAGATCGCCACGGCAAACGGAGTCATCGCCAACAGGAACGAAATCCGGGCATGGCGAAATACCTTGACAAGAGCCAGGGAATAAATGTGCCGCAACCGGGCAAGCGTTCGTTGGCGATGTTTTCTAAGCCATCCTGTTTTGCGATGCGTGATATTCATGACGACCATATGGGCCGGCAGCATCCACAACGCTTCCACCAGGCTGATCAAGAGCGCCATGGTGACGACGAAGGGGATGACACGCATGAACTTGCCCAGAATTCCCGGCAGCAGCATGAGCGGAAGAAAGGCAGCGATGGTGGTCAATACCGAGGTGATGACGGGAAGCGCCACCTCCCTCAAGCCGGAAAGGGCGGCCTCCATGGCCGGAATCCCTTTTTCGATTCGGGCATGAATCGCCTCGACGATGACGACGGCGTCGTCCACCAGCATGCCCAGAGCGATGACCACGCCGAGCAGGACCATGACGTTGAGCGAATGATCCAGGCTGTAGAGCAGACCAAACAGACCGGCGAGGGAAAAAGGGACCCCCAGCGAGATCAGGATCGAAATCCGGCCTCCGAGAAACAGCCATGTGGTGACCAGAACCAGGGACAGACCCAGAAGGGCATTGCCCTCCATGATCCCCAGGGCGTTGCGAACCGTATGAGTCTGATCATCGGCGAGGATGGGGGTGACTCCGGTTTTTTCGGCGAGTGCGCGTTGTCCTTCCAGGTAATGGCGAATCCTGTCGGTCAATTCCAGGGCGTTGACTCCGGGACGTTTGGTGATGGTCATGAGAATGGCCGGTTTTCCCTGGTACCGGACCGCCTCCTTGGCCTTCTGCCGGGCGGTCACGACCTCGGCGACCCGTCCCAGGGGCAATTCTCCCTGGACGCCGGGGAGAGACATGGCCTTGATCCGCTCGGCATCGATTGTGGCCCCCTCCATGCGAAACAGCCAGTTGCCCCATCCGTGAACGATCGCCCCCCCCGAAACATCCTCGATACGGGTGGCGATCAGGTCGGACAACTGGGTGGGCAGAATGCCTGAGCGTTGCAGTTTTTCCGGGTGAAAGCGGATCTGCAACTCCGGATCGCGCAATCCCAGGGCAAAGACATCGTCCACCCCCTTGATCCGTTCCAGATCCTTTTTGATACGCCGGGCGTTGCGTCGCAGGTTTTCGTCATCCGCCAGGCCCGCGACCGCCACCATGACCGTGGGCCAGCCGTTGGCGCTGGTGATTTCCATGATCACCGGATCGGTGGCATCCTCGGGAAGTTCCGCATCCTTGTTGGCGATTTCCCGCCGCAGATCGTTGACTCGTTTGTCGAAGGTGCGATCATCCACATCCTCGAAACGTACCAGAATATCGGCGGCCCCCTCCTGACTCGTGGACATGGCAAAGCGGACATCGGGAATTTTCTGGATCGCCTCTTCCAGGGGATCGGTGACCATTTTTTCGACATCCGTCGCCGATCCCCCGGGGAACAGGGTGACGATACTGATCCAGTTGAAATTCATGTCCGGATCCTGTTGCCGCGGCAGGAGCCCATAGGCGAGAAATCCGGTGATCAGGACCAGGGCGAAGGTCAGATTGGCAAAGACATGATTCGACAGCAGGGCGCGCATCATGGTTTGACGCCGGTGGTTTCGTCGAGGTGAATCTTCTGGCCGTCTTCGAGCGCGTCTCGTCCTTCGACGATCACCCTGGCCGACCGGTCGGGGAAGGGCCAGGGGGTTCGTCCCCCTTCGACGGCATTGGCCAAGGGTTGGAAAACCCCGATTCCGTCACGCGCCACGAACAGTCCCAGGACCCCCTTGCGGCGGACCAGAACCCAGGAAGGAAGATGGGGACGTTGATCCCGCCACTGCAAGCGTCCTTCCGCTCCGGGGACGGGGCGTTCCCCATCCAGGGTAAACCGGACCTCGCGGGTCCCCGTGGTGGCGGATTCGAGTGGAATGACCCCCTTGAGCGCCAGGGCAAAGGTTTGGCCCTGGTGGACAAAACCAAGGTCGCTGCCCTCCTTGAGCCGTTGGAGCGCTTCCGCCGGAACCCTGGCCGAGACTTCGACATTTTTTGGATTCAGAAGGCGCACGATCGGGCTTCCCGGGGCGATCCATCCCCCGACATGGCCGAATCGTTCGACGACGATGCCCGCGAACGGGGCAGTCAGTCGGGTTCGGTCGAGACGGGCCCGTGCCTCATCGACCATCCCTTTTTGTTGGGCGATTCGTCCCTTCAGGACTTCGACCTCGGCCTCGGCGGTATCCAGCCGTTCACGGCTCGCCTGTTGTCCCGACAGCAGGGTGCGAACCCGTTCCAACTGCACCCGGGCCAGGTGCATCTGGCCGTGCAATACCGCAAGACCCGCCTCTTCCTGGGACAGTTTCAGGCGATGGGACCAATCGTCGATTTGTGCCAGAACGTCTCCCTTGACGACGGCATCCCCGACCTCGACCTCCAGCCGGGCGATGATTCCCGGAACTTCCGTCGAAAGAGCGACATCATCGAGGCCGATCACCCGCGCCTGGGCCTCTTCGACGGGATGGGAAAGAAGCTCGGATATGGGGGTGATCGAAACCTTGACGGCCTTGACGGTCTCGTCGGCCAGGGCCAACGAATTGGCGCCCAGAAAAACACAAAAAAGAAGGACGAGACCGGGTTGCCACCGTTTCGCGGAATACCCGACCGCAGTGGACGACAGGCCGGAATGTTTGTTGCCACGGGTCGCTGGAGAAGCGGGAAAATTAAAAATATCCAAAACTTGATCCCAGGGCGTTCCTGTTTTTCCCGACGTGTCCATGGGGTCCTTTTCCATTGCGATCGTGGCGCCGAAGCGGATGTTCCGTGCGGAATGCATTTTTGGCACGCCCATTGAAATATACCTGGTCATCCGGCAAGCGGAGGATCGGAAGATCGGATATCGGTTCCCTCGGATGGTACACGAGGTGGTCGAACCCCTCCCGGACGGGATCTGGACCCATGACACAACTGAATCGACAAGTGGAGCGAGGCATGGACAATGTGATGTTTCTGGCGATTGGATTGGTTCTTTATTTTGCAATCTTGACATGGCTTTTGTTCCGGGCTGCCAGACCAGGGAATTGATCGTGGAAGCAATCAGGGAATCGGTATCCATGAATCCTTGGCTCCAAGAATGGTTATGGTCCAGGGAGAGTGATTTCCCTGGTGGTAAGGTCCGGGGGAAAAGATCCTGTGAAACATGCACGCGAACCTTGAAATCAAGGCCCTGGGGGCGCCCCACCCCGAGGGCCATCCTTCAGCTTACTCCTTCTTCATCGTCAGCGCTCATCAGTGCGATTCAAGAGTGCTGAACGACGATGTTCCGTCCGCGCCATGGTGAAGGTTTTTGCCAGATTGGAGGATGGGGACCAGCTGTTCTGCAAGCCATTGGGCAAAAATCCGGCTTCCTTCGGGTAAAAAATGGATGTGGTCGTCGAACAGGGTGTCATTTCCGTGGAATTGTTCTGTCCTCAGAAATACGGCTCCCGTTTTTCGCGCAACTTCCTCCAGGATGGCGTCTGCCTTTTCAAATCCCTGGACCATTCCCGAATGTCCAAGCTGGGAAAAATGAAAGCCGATCTTCTTTTTTTGCTCCTCGGTATTGTTCCGGGTCACCAATCTCGCCTGCTGAATAATGATCGGAACAGCTTGAATGGCCTTGGCCAATTCAGCAAAGAGGGTGTAGGTCAACCGGTATTGCTCCAGAGGCATGGGCATGATGTCGTTTTTTTCACGTTCTTCTGGTGCGATGACTTTCCCTTCACTCCCTATGCCATACCACCACAGCACAAATCGGTCGCGAAGTTGGAAAAATACCTGGGAATTTTCGCATAATACTTTGTCCACAAAGTTGAAATACTGATAACGTGGATTTACGTTGGCGACATACGGGTTGGCCTGGTCGGATAGCATTTCGTTGGATGAGAATAGTTTCAAATCATTCCAGGCATTGACCAGGATGGCGATGTCAGGCTGGAAAAAGTGTCCTTCCGAGTAAAACCTTCCAAAGGAATCAAAAGACGCCGCTCCCGGGATGCCCGCGTTGATGACCTCGACCGGGAAGTTTCTGTCACGCAGGTACTTCTCGACCAGATGGGGCCAATCTTCTCCCCGAAGAGCGCCACCATCAAACACCTGAGAACCACCGTAGATAATGATGCGCTTAATTCCAGGCTTTTTCTCAATGGTGAATTCCGGACCCAAATATCCAAGTGAGTTGATCTGCCAGTGCGTTGATGAATTCTGGAACTTGGGAGCGCCTTTACGCAATCTAAGTCGTGAAAAAAGCGATGGAATAAACTCCAGTTGGGCAGAACTTTTATTTTCAAGGATTTCTGGAGTAAGATATTCAACCGTAGATCTGATATAGATTTCGCCAAGGATCCATGATAAAATAAAAGGAATAACAACAAGGGCGAGAATAAATTTAAACTGCACCCTCGGTTGGTCGCTTTTTCGTGGAAAGTGGGCATCGCGTCTTTGAACTTCGGTGGACACCGGGTTTTCTCCTTGTCACGTCGCAAGCCTGGCTATTGGCTGTTGCCCGGCGGCAGGACCTCCCGTTTTCCGGCGCTGTTGGACGGAGTCACCAAACCATCCGCCTCCATCCGCTCAACGATGCGGGCGGCGCGGTTGTAGCCAATCTTGAAATGACGCTGCACCATGCTCGTGGAAACCTTGCGTATCTTGAGTACCAGGGCCACCGCCTGATCGTAGAGGGGATCGTATTCATCCAGGGCGTCGCCGTCGGAGGAAGAACCTCCAGGGCCGAAATCTCCGCCGTCGTCGTCTTCGTCCACATGTCGCATCACCGCCATGTCGTAGCGTGACGTGCCGTGGTTTTCCTTGAGAAAACCGACCAACTTGTGAATTTCGTTGTCGGTCACCAGGGGGGCATGGATCCGTTTGAGATGGGCAGTGCCGGGGGGAAGATAGAGTCCATCGCCCATCCCCAGGAGACGTTCCGCTCCCATGACATCCAGAATGGTGCGCGAATCAATTTTCGATGACACCTGGAAGGCCAGACGGGTCGGAAAATTGGCCTTGATCAACCCGGTGATCACATCGACCGAAGGACGCTGGGTCGCGACGATCAGATGCAATCCTGCCGCCCGCGCCATCTGCGCCAGGCGGGCGATGGCGGGTTCGACCTCCTTGCCTACCTGAATCATCAGGTCCGCCAATTCATCGATGACGATGACGATCAGGGGTTTGGCGACCAGAGGAATCGGTTCGTCCTGTTCGACCGGCGCCCCCGTCTCGGGGTCGAAACCGATCTTGACCCGCCGTGTCGGTCGCTCTCCGGTTTCGCGGCACTGAATGATCCGCCGGTTGAAATTATCAAGCCCCCGGACCCCCATCTCCGACATCAGGCGATAACGATCTTCCATCTCCAGGACCGCCCATTTGAGCAGATTCGCCGCCTTGTGGACATCCGTGACCACCGGGGCCAACAGATGGGGTATCCCTTCATAGACCGACAGTTCCAGCATCTTCGGATCGACCATGATAAACCGTACCTGGTCGGGCCGGGCGCTGAACAAAATGGAGCAGATCATCGCGTTCAACGCCACCGATTTGCCCGATCCCGTCGTTCCCGCCACCAGAAGATGCGGCATCCGCGCCAGATTGGCCACCACCGGGTTGCCGGTGATGTCCGACCCCAGGGCGACCGCCAGTGGATGCCGGGTATTGACGAAGACCTCCGATTCCAGCACCTCCCGCAGATAGACCGTATTGCGCGACGGATTCGGAACCTCGATGCCGATGACATTCTTTCCCGGAATGTTGCCAACCACCCGTACCGACGGCGAGGAAATCGACCGGGCCAGATCATCCGAAACCGTGATGACCTTGGAGGCCCGCAGTCCCGGAGCCGGGTCGAATTCGAACGTCGTCACCACCGGACCCGGAAGGACGTTGGTAATCTGCCCCTTGATCTTGAAGTCGGCCAGTTTCAATTCCAGGAGACGCGCCTGCTGCGTCAGATATTCCCGATCGACCTCCGCCGCCCCCTTCGTGGGTTTTTCAAGAAGGTCGAGCGGGGGAAGCGGCGGCGCGTCTTCCATCGGCTCTTCCGCTTTTCCCTCCAGGGAATCGTCACCGGTACATCCAGAAGAATCCTCCTCGTTTCCAGGATCATCCGGATCCCCCGCGACCCCCTCCCTTCCCGGAACGAAATATCCTGGATCCTCCTCTTCGTCGAACGGCTCTTCCAGATCCCTGGGGACGAGGTTGCGTTCGTTTTCCATCCGGCGCGGCGCGGCAAACGGGGTCAGATCGGGTTGTGGACCGCGATCCGTGTCCAGGTCGTCGCGTATGGCTGAAAAAGAGGGTCCTTCTTCCCGCTCGATCGTGCCATCGGTTTCGTCACGGACCATGGCGACCGGTCGTTGCCGTGCCAACGCCGCGACAATCCATGATTCCTCTTCGTCGGGGGTGGGTTTCCTTCCATGCGCTTCGGTGATGGGCAAACCCCCGGAACAAAGAGAATCGGCAGCTAAACATTCTTCCCGGACGGTTGTTTCATCCGAAAACGCCTGGGGGGCCGATTCCTCCCCGATTGTCGCGGGGCCACTCCTGTCCAAGGCAAATACCGATGGCAAAGAGGTTTTTTCCTCATGGGAAACAAGCGCCTCGTGGAAAGAGAATTCCTGTTCGTTCCGGCGGTCACTCAGACCGCGGATGGAAAAGGCATCCGCTCCATCGTCATCGGGATCGGAATCGCCAAACGGAGGCCGTGATGGAAGCGGACGATCCTCGTCGTCATCGAGGGCCGGTTCCTGACGCATCAAAGGGACGGTGCGCGGTGACGGACGTACCGGTTCCTCGAACAGAGGAGGCCCCGATTCGTCAGGTTCCTGCTTCCGATCCTGTTTTTTCAGAAGCGCCGCAACCTTATCGACCGAATCGAAAACCAGACTCGCAACCGGGGCGAGAAATTTTCCCGGTCCGAGACGTGGCGTGGCATACACGGCCTCTCCGTCTCGCGGGTCGTTGCCCGAGGCGGAAGCGAGCGATTGTCGTTGATCCTCGTGTTCGGAAACCCCTCCTCCGGAGCCATATTCCCCGGTCCGGCCAGGATCGGAAAAAGAAGGGGGGGACGGATCCGGGTCATCGATCGGTTGTCGAACCGGTTCGCTCCGAAAAGGGGGGAGCAGGGAATCGGGATCCTCCTGCCGTGATCCGCGAACTGTCGGTTCCCGGTCGGGTCGATCCTGGTCGGGCCGATCCTGGTCGATCCATGCGGATCTGTTCCGGTCCTGGTCGAGCCGATCGATCGATACGACCGATGGGGCGGGGTCGATATCCCAGTCGGTCTGTTCCAGGAGTTTTTCGCCGTCGCGGACCGCGTCGGCCCGAGGAAAGACATCATGGAGATCCATCATGCCGTGGTCATCGGCCTTGTCGGCAATGAAGTTTGTCGCGTCATCCTTCTCCGGAAGGGAATGGATCGGATCGGGGGACTCGAAACGGGAACCATGGCCGTCGCGGAAGGACGACTCGGGCTGATCCTGGAGCCTTCCGTCACGGAAGCGGAAGGGGGGAATGTCGTTTGCCTTGACTTCGAGTTCATAAGCGCCGGCCCCCTCGCGGACCATGGAACCGGTTGTCGCGGCAAGGGACGCTTCGGAGGTTTCGTCCGGACGGGACCGGGAAAAAATCGCACGGACGATGCCGGTGACGATACTGCCGATGCCGATCAGAATGGCAAACAGGGAAAACCGGGTCAGGACCATGAAGGAGAGCAGTCCCAGGGTGAAAAGAAGAAGCAGGGAACCCCAGTGTCCCAGAGTTTCCACGAGGGCCCGGGTCACCATCATGCCCGCCATGCCGCCGGGACCGGCGGGGATCGAGGTCACTTCGCCCGGTGGAAAAAGGACCGACAGGATGGTGGTGACGACGGCGAGCATGGGAAGGGTGGCGATCTGTTCCCAGTGCAGCCCCCACGGCACCCGTCGCAGGCTTTGCACGGCGATCAGGCCAAGAAACAGAGGCAACCAGGCGGCGGAGTAACCAAAGAGCTGAAGGAGAAAATCGGCAAGGTAGGCCCCGGCGACCCCACCCAGATTGGTAACCTGACCGTTGCCGGTATTGTTGAACGAAGGGTCCTGGACATTATAGGAAAAAAGGGCGATGGCCAGGTAGGCGGTGACGCCGAGCAACAAGACGCCAAACCCTTCCCGAAGAATGGTCCGGCGCAGTTCTTGAGCTTTTTGTTCCTGTTGGCTGGATTTGTTTTTTTTTCGCGCCATGATCGACCCTACATTTCCATGACCAGGGGAATGACCGCCGGTCTGCGACCCAGTTTCTTCTTGAAGAAGCGGCGCACGGCCCGTTGCGCCAGTTCCAAAGGTCCCGCCCCTTCGTCCTCGGCGAAATCCATCCCCTGGGGGCCAAGGCGAAGGGCCTCCTCGACCGCCTCCTTGGCCTGTTCCAGGAGAAGACGGTTGTCTTCCTCGTAGACGACGCCCCGGGTCAGGAGTTCCGGGCGTTGCAAAATGGCGCCGGTACTTTTTTCGACGACCAGCACCACGACCACCAGTCCGTCTTCCGACAGGTGGCGCCGGTCTCTGAGGACGATGTCGCTGATGTCGCCGATTCCCTTGCCATCGACGAAGACACGTCCCGAGGGAACCAATCCCTCCTGGCGCATTCCCGCGGCATCGATGACGATCCTGTGGCCGTTTTCGACCACGAGGGCGTGTCCCGGGTCCACGCCCATCTGAATGGCCAGGTTGCGATGGTTGTGCAGGTGTCGTATTTCGCCGTGGATGGGAATGAAATACCGTGGCCGGGTCAGGGCGAGCATCAGCTTGAGGTCTTCCTGTGGCGCGTGGCCCGAGACATGGATTTCGGGAAGGTTCGCTTCGTGGATCACCCAGGCCCCCGAACGAAACATGCGATTGACCATGGCCCAGATGGTCTGTTCGTTGCCGGGGATGAAACGGGAAGAGAGGACGACGGTATCTCCGGGTCGCAGGTCGATTTCGCGATGTTCGCCGTGGGCGATGCGCGACAGGGAGGAGTTGGGTTCTCCCTGACTGCCCGAAGAGAGGACCACCATCTCGCACCGTTGGTAATGCGCAAAGGAACGGACATCGAGGATCATGTCGTCCTCGACCTTGAGAAATCCAAGGGAACGGGCGACATCGATGTTGGTCTGCATCGAACGTCCGCTGATGACGACCCGGCGTTCGACGGCGCGGGCGGCGTCGAAGACCTGTTGGATGCGCTGAATGTTGGAGGCGAAGGTGGCGACGACGATCAGCCCTTCCCTCTTGGTGAACACCTTGAGCAGGGCCTCCGCAACCACCTGTTCCGAAACGGTAGCGCCGCGACGGTTGATGTTGGTCGAATCGGACAGAAGGGCCAGGACGCCGCTTTCGCCGTAGCGGGCGAAGGAATACAGGTCGGTGGGACGGCGATCGACCGGAGTATGGTCAATCTTGAAATCACCGGTGTGGATGATCGTCCCCAGGGGTGTTTTGATCGCCAGGGCGGAGGAATCGACAATGGAATGGGAAACCTGAATCATGCACAGGTTGAAGGGACCGACCTGGAAGGGTTGACGGTTGCGGACCTCGATCAGGGTGGCCCGGTCCAGGAGGCGGTGTTCGCGAAACTTGACCCGAAGCAGTCCCAGGGTCATGGCACTGCCGTAGATGGGTCCTTCGATGTCGGGCCAGATGTAGGGCATGGCTCCGGTATGGTCTTCATGTCCGTGGGTCAGAACGAATCCGACAACCCGGTCACGGTTTTCGACGAGGAAGGAGACATCGGGGATGATGACATCGACGCCCGGCGTATCGCTGCCGGGAAAGGTCAGACCGCAATCGACGATGAGCAGTTTGCCATCGCAGCCGTAGACCAGAAGGTTCATCCCGATTTCGCCCAGACCGCCAAGGGGAATGATTTCCAGGGATTGGGGATTTCCCATGGATCAATCCTCCCCCAACGATTCGGCAACGGCCCGTTTTTTTTCAAGGTGCCGTCCGAGTATGATGGAAATCTCATAAAGAAGAAGAATGGGGATGGCAAGCATGATTTGGGAAAAGGGATCGGGAGGGGTGAGGATGCCACCGGCGATGAAGGCGAAGACGATGAAATATTTTCGCTTGGCCACCAGGGCTGTCGTGCTGACCGTCCCCGCCTTGATCAACAGCAGGATGGCCACCGGCAGTTCGAACACGAGCCCGAACGAAAAAATCATGGTCATGACGAGGCTCAGATATTCCTTGAGGGAGGGAAGGGCCTCGATTCCGGGAGAAGCGAAACTGAGAAAAAATTTGAACGCCAGTGGAAACACAAAATAATAGGCCAAACCGCCACCTATGAAAAACAGGATCGGGGTGATGACGAGAAACGGCATGAAAAATTGTTTTTCGTGTTTGTACAGACCCGGGGCGACAAAGAGCCAGACCTGGGAAAGAATGACCGGGATCGCCAGAAACAGTCCGGCGTAGAAGGAAACCTTCATGTAGGTGAAGAAAGCTTCGTGGAGTCCGGTATAGATCATTTTCGCGTCGGGACCGATGATCTGGCGCAGCGGGGCGACAAGGAACGCGAAAACATCCTCGGCAAAGGAATAACAAAGAATGAACCCCACAAGAATCGCGAGCACCGAGTTGGCAATTCGGCGCCTGAGTTCGATCAGATGATCAAGAAGGGGGGCCTTGTCATCGAATTCCTGGGTCATGGCGTGGTTGCGGTGTCGTTTTTGGTGGACTCGGAACGGGCATCGGCAGTGGGGATGGTCCCCCCGGACAGGGGTCTTGCCGAGGTCTCGCCGGTGACCCTGGGCAGGGAAGGTTCATCGGGTGGGACGGAAGGCCTTGGGGGATGTCTGCGTTCGAATTCTTCAAGGTTGATGCTGTCCCGCACTTCGGCGACGACGCGCTGCACCTGACGCAGCCCCTTGGCCAGGGATCGGGCGACCTCGGGAAGGCTCTCGGGTCCGATCACGAGCAGGGCGACGACAACGACGACAAGAATTTCGATCCAACCCATACCCAGCATGGCCCAACTCCGTCAGGTGGCGACCGTCTCAGGCGTTTTCCTTCTTGGAGACGACTTCCGCCTCGACCAGTTTGCCGGGGGCGTTCGCGGGAGTCCCTTCGACAAGTTCCTCCTTTTCGTTCATGGCGTCCTTGAAACTCTTGACCCCTTTGCCCAAATCCTTCATCACCTTGGGAAGCTTGCCGGCGCCGAAAACGACGAGGACGATCACCAGAATGATGATCAGTTCCGAAGTACCCAATCCGAACATGTCCGTAAACTCCTTGCTCGTTGATCCGTCACTTAGGCGACCGGAACCTGGTGTGATGTGACCGGTCCGAAACGCGAAGAGAACAAGATTACAATAATGGCATCCAAGACGCAAACCCGATATGCGATAAAAATGTCGCCCCGAGGGAACGTGATCGATGGAATTGGGATTCTGGATGCCGTGGAAGGCGGGAGACGCAAAAAATGCCGGAGCTGCCGGAGGTGGAAACCGTTCGCCGGGGATTGTGGCAAGCCCTTGCCGGGGTACGGATCATGGATGTCGTGGTCCGGAGGACGGACCTGCGTTGGCCGGTGGCCGGGGCGTTGTTGCACGGGGTTTTGCCGGGGCAACGGATCGAGGGGATGGACCGGAGGGGAAAGGTGTTGCTGTTGCGAACGGCGGCGGGGACTGTCCTGATCCATTTGGGGATGAGTGGTGTTTTACGGGTGGTGTCGGATGGGGTGGTTCCGGGTCGGCATGATCATGTCGATTTTGTGTTGGAAGGGAGATTGGTTCTGCGTTTGACCGATTCACGGCGTTTTGGAGCGGTCCTTTGGGGAGGAAGCGATCCTTTGCGGCATGAGCTTGTTTCCCGTTTGGGACCCGAACCGTTGGCGGAAGAATTTGACGGATCGGCGCTTCATGCCCGGATCCGAATGATGCGGCGGGCGATCAAGATGGCCTTGATGGATGGCCGGGTGGTGGCGGGAATCGGCAACATTTATGCGGTCGAATCCCTGTTCCGGGCGGGTATCCATCCAGCGACTCAGGCGGCCTCGTTGCGTTTGGAGACGTGTAGCATTTTGGTGTCGGCGATCAAGGATCGCTTGACCGCGGCCATTCGGCAGGGGGGGACGACCTTGCGTGATTTTCGTCGGAGTGATGGCCGACCGGGATATTTTCAACAATCATTGTTGGTGTATGGCCGTGAGGGAGCATGTTGCCGGGAATGTGGCGGTGTCATTTCTTCCTTGCGTCTGGGGGGTCGTGCCAGCCCTTTTTGTCCGTGCTGTCAGCCCCCCGCGCGATGATATTGCGGGTGGCTCGACTCAGGTAATCTTGAAAAGGCGATCGAAGTTGGCCACCTTCAACAACCGTTCGACCATCGACTTGCAGTTGATGATCCGGACATCGGCCTTGTCGGCCCCGGCGTATTCACGCAGCAACAGAAGCATCCCCAGGGCCGAACTGTCGAGGTATTCAACCCTTTTCATATCGATGACGAAGGCGCTGTTGGGCTTGCATTTGGAGTAGGCGTCGCGAAAATCGCGGTGAATTTCAAAATTGAACCGTTCATCAAGAGACAGGGTGGCGATGCGGCCTTCGATCTGGACACTGATGGACATGGATCCTCTTTCGGGTTCATCGTCATGGCATGGTTACAGTCTCGCGCAGAGGCTAATGCAAAGCGCCATGAAAAGCACTGACAAATGTATCCAGGAAAGGTTCCAGAGGGTTGTTCAAGGAATTCCCATGGCCCCTGGTCCGGGATTGCGCCACATCGAGAAATGGAAATCAGGTCCAGGTTCGTTCGGAAGCCGAGGAAGGCTGCTGACCGGCGGCGGAGAAAAATGGTAGCATGCACGGAAGAAAATCGATGTGCTGATCCATGGACATTTCACAGATTGAGGAGTGATCGACGTGACTCATATTGAACCAATGCGGCGGCAGATGATCAAAGGCTTGGCTCTGGGAATGGGGGTGCTTGCCCTTCCCAGGATTCCCTGGGCAAGCGGTTCGGGACATGCCCAGGCCCCCTCCATGACCCCGGATCAGGCATTGCAGTTGCTCAAGGAAGGACACCAGCGATTCCTCGAAGGAAAACCGGAACGCCCGAATCTGTCACCCGAACGCATCGCCGACACCTTCAAGAATGGTCAGCATCCATTCGTCACCATCATTTCCTGTTCCGATTCGCGGGTCCCGGTCGAACATATTTTCGATCGCGGCATCGGTGATTTGTTTGTCATCCGGGTCGCCGGCAACGTCGCCGATACCGATGAGATCGGGACCACCGAATATGGCGCGGGACACCTGATGACCCCGCTCATTCTGGTCCTCGGGCATACCCGTTGCGGAGCGGTGACCGCCGTCGTCAAAGGGGACAAGGTCGGCGGCAGCATCCCCAAACTGGTGGACAACATCATTCCCGCCGTCCATCGTTCCAGGGACAAGGGGTTGGCGGGGGATGAACTCATTGTCGATGCCATCCGTGAAAACGTCCATCAAAGCATTTTCGATCTTTCGACCGGCAGCGAGGAACTCAAGCATCTGACCAAGGAGAACAAGGTCAACATTGTCGGCGCCGTTTATCATGTCGAAGATGGCACGATCGAATGGCTTTGATTCCCCGACAGCAATGACATCCGGGGCGGAGGATCCGCAACCGTTCATACCCCCATTGACAAGCGTCATCCCCTGCTACAACGGGGATCCAGGGAGGCTGAAGCACATCCTAGATTCCTGCTGTAGCAGGGAATGACGGGGTCTGAACGGTTACCGTGGATGACAGTGCATGGAATTGGATTTCCTGCCGCAGTGGTTGAAAGTTATCGGTGCGACGCCACCCATTCCCGAAGCGCCTCATCCATGCGGGTTTGCCATCCAGTCCCAGTGGATCGGAAGAATTCAACAACCTCCGGGGAATATCGTACAGATAATAAAACTTTCTTATCTGGGTTGACGGGTCTGCCGCGCAACGGGCGCATGGTCATGATTTCTTCAGTGGTTGGTTCATAGGTGTCCGGGTCTGCGGCAATGCCACATGCAATGGCCTTCTCTTCTTCAGGACTGGGAAGGATAAAGCCCGAGAGTTTCTCTGGTATTGACATAGTCTTTGATCTCTCGTCTATTCGCTCTTCGCAAACTGATCATTCTTCGGGTGTCATCCCGATCCACAAAAACGACACAGAATACCCGATTTCCTATAGGCGCAAAGGCGATTGCGTGTTTCCCCATAGTCGCGTCGGCGATCTTCGGAAACGATGGCATGTTCCCAATCGATTCTCTGCGCTGCATTCAGAGATTCACCATGTTTGTCCTGGTTGGCAGAGTCCTTGGCACTGTCAAATTTAATTTTCACAATTACCTCTATTAAATTCTTTTATCAGGCTAAATTCAATATATGTTCAATATATAGCATTATTGTAGCTACATAAAATCTGTCTGTCAATACTTTTCCGCGAGCAACGGGGACTGTGGATTTGGTTTCGTCAGTCTTTTCGGGCATGAATTTTTCGTTGATAGAGGGCGTGAATCAACCCGTCCGACAAACCGATCTGGGGGACAAAAATTTGCTGAATGTTGGCCCAGGTCATGATGGTGGTGAAAATCTGTCCCGCGGGGACGATGACATCGGCCCGGTCCGGTTTGAGTCCCAGTTTGAGCATCCGTTCCTCGATACTCAATTGCGACAGCTCGTTATGGATCACCTGAATCCGTTTCAGGGTGGCGGGCTTGTCGAATTTGTGACTGATGAGGGAAAACAGTTTGTTGATATTGCCCCCGGAACCGATGGCGGAAATGGCGGTCAGTGGATGACAGTGCATGTCGATCCATTCTTTCATGTGAAGCCATCGCTTTTCCGGCACCAACCCTTCCTTGATGCGAATCGTCCCAATCTTGAATGATCGCGAGGCTTTGAGCTGGCCATCCTGATACAGCGACAATTCGGTACTTCCACCACCGACATCGATGTAGAGAAAATTGCCGATGAGAAAACGGCCATCGAGACGATTGAGGGCGATGAATTCCGCCTCTCTGGAACCATCGATGATCTGGATGTCGAGACCGGTCTCGCGGTGGACCTGTTTGACCAGCTCCGGCCCGTTTTCCGCCGTGCGCATGGCCGAGGTGGCACAGGCCAGATAATCATCCACATGGCAGGCGGACATCAACGATTTGAAGGCCGCCATGGCATGCAGAAAATCCCGGGCTTTCTCCCTGGAAATCACTCCGCGGATAAAGGCATCCTCTCCCAGCCGTACCGGAACCCGGTAAAGATCCGCCTTGCGAATGAGCGGCTTCCACGAGCCGACCTCGAACACGTTCGACACCAAAAGGCGAACCGCATTCGATCCGCAGTCGATGGCAGCGAGTTTCATGGATCGTCCACCTGTACGATCAGGTGACAGGCCCGAGGGGGCCTGTCATCAATGAAGAATTATTCCATCCATACCGGATTGACCACGGCTTTCAAACGAAAATGATGCTGTTCTTTGACCATGGTCCTCGGGGTGGGAATCCTCTGTTCCTGGACCTGATAATCATCCTTGCCATCAAAATAGATCAGCCAGCTCTTCAGTGTCCGGGAGGCCATCTCTCTGGCAGTGACAACCGCCTCGTTGTAGGTCATGAACGCGCTCCTATGACATCGACTCGGGACACGAAATCCCGAGGGCAAAACAAACGCTGAAGTTTGCCTCAAAAACGGATTGATGACAAGCCATGAAAAATTTTGTCTATGGAGAAGATCGCACGCTCCAGTCTACCCCATCAAATTCGATGATGGAATGGGTATGGGAAGGGTCGATGCTGTTCAAGACCCATCCCATGACACTTATTTTCTGGGGCGCCCGTCCGTCCGGTCGATCATTGATGGTCGCGACGGATGGTATCGGTCAATTGGACGAGGTTCCCGCAAGAATGGAATAGATGCGGCGTTCGGTCAGGGCATAGGAACGGGCAAGGTCTGCAACGCGCACCCCGTTATTGTATTTGGCGACAATTTCCCTGTTGCGCAAATTGCGCAGGGCAGGTGCGCCACGGACAACCGTCAGACTTTCACCACCAAAGCGGCGACTCAGTTGTCGGGCCGCCTTCAATCCAAGCAGATTGGCCAGACGATGCTGGGCGCTGATTCTTTTGGGAACGAAAATGCGTGTACCTCCGCAATTTGTTACCAATTTCAAGGTATTCTCCAAGCCGATGGCCTCGCGGATTTCCTTGAGCGATTCGGGAAAACGGGCATAAAACAGGGGATGTGGCATGTTCATGGGAGTCATCCTTCTTCGGTTACGGCCTTGTTGTTGTGTTCTACGCTGGATTGCCTTGTTTTTCTCGCCAGGGCCTCGACAAGAAGGCGAAGGCGTTGGCGGCGGGGTTCGGAAAAGGCGAAGGCTGCCTGGCGAATGTTCCGAATGCTGTGTTCCATATCGTTCTCGATGGCGTGAAGGCTGTTGCAAAGGGCGAAGATTTCTCCCAGAAGCGTCTGGACTTCCGGTCCGAAATGACCAAAAGGTTCGCATCGGTCGGGATGAAGAGTGCGGTATACCATGGCGGTCTCCTGGGGATGGGATTGTTTGAAAAAACGAACGATGAGTTCGTAAAAAAATGCCAGAAGACGATTTTCTCGCAAAGAAGGGCATCAGTCAACAAAAAACGAACTAAAAGTTCGTAAAAATAAATTTGAGTTTCGGTAATAGGGAATGTTAGACTGAAATAGTTCATCATTTATCGACAACGGTTCGGAAATAATTCATGTCGGTCCGTTTCACCGTTGTTTCACTCGCGAGGCGTTGCCAATGACGAACCCATTCCAGATCGAAAGGCCCGGTCGTGCCGCCAACGACTCATCGACCGGAGCGGATCAACCGGGATGGGACGCCACCGCTTCGATGTCTTGGAATGCCACAATTTCTGGAGCGTGAAATGTCTGAAACCTCTTCCCTCGAAAGGCTCAAGGAACGTCTGGAGTTCGTGATCGGCAGGGAGGCGCCGTATGCCTGGGCCACCCGAATCGGATTGGGAAAATCGACCCTTGCGGGAATTCTCAACAATGGCGCCTGTCCCCGCACCAGTACCCTGATCAAGATTGCCATGAACACCAATATTTCGCTCAACTGGCTGCTGACGGGACGGGGGTCGCCGTGGATGGAACATTCATCGACGCTCCCTCCCGAAGATCCGATGACCATGGCACGCGAACCGGAAACCCATTATCGGGTCTCGCCGCAATCCTATGTAGTGGTTCCGCGGTTCAGCATTGTAGCGGACGGATTGGAAAACGAACCGTTCCATAGTGGACAGATTGTCGATCACATCGCCTTCAAATCGGATTGGATCCTTGGAGTCATGGGGTTGGATCCGAAGAAGGTTGTTTTGGTGAGCATCATTGGCGATTCCATGGAACCGACCTTGAAGGATGGTGACTTGGTCCTTCTGGATCAAAGGGATCAGAGCATGCGCAATGATGCCATTTATGTATTGCGCCGCGGCGAGGATCTGGTTGCCAAACGATTGCAGCGGGGGTTCGATGGTTCGATCGCCATCAAAAGTGACAATGAGGCGTATGAAGATATACGAGTGACTGCCGAACAGGTGCGGCAGATTTCGATCATTGGCAGAGTGGTTTGGACGGGACGGAGAATCTGAAAAACCAGTCGATGATACGGCAGATTTGTCGGGAAGCCATATGTCACTGCCAATCATCTTGCTTCAGGCAATGGGACGTCTTCCACGGTCAGGCTTCGCCATGTCCGAAATCCGTCGCATTGGCCGCATGGATAGCCAGCAACAGCTCTGTATGATCAAGCAGACGATATTCAGGCAACCGTCCAGAAATCCTGAAACTTTCATCCATGATGATCGGTACGCCCTCGCCACGTTTTTCCATGAAATACTGGCGCATCAGTTTCTCCGCGCCTTCTTCGACCGGACATCGTCCCAACAACGTGGTCAGCAGCTCGTTCCTGGTAAACTGACGCAGTGGCAAACTCTCGATGGTCATCGTGTTGGGAAGTGCGCCAGGCGAATAGAGTTCGAGGCGATCATCAAACATGAAAAGCCGGATTTTTGATCCGGAAATGGAATAATCCCGGTGCGCAACGGCATTGACTATCGCCTCGAAGATGGCGCGCGTGCTGAACTGGGGAATCTCGACCCGTCCTGGCCGTTTCTTGGCCGCCACACTCATATTGCGACGCACGAAGAGCATGGACTGCCTGATTTGTTCGTCCAGAGGACCATGGATATCCATGGCATCGAGTTGTTGATTGGAATCCTGCCGCACTCCCCGATAGCGAACGGCCATGATGAACGCGCTCGACATCCACTGGGCTGGTTTCCTGGAACACATCAACACCCCGGCGACAGTGGCCCGTTCCGTTCCTTCATCATCCGTTTTGAGCAGCCCCAGTTTGTGAACGGTCGTCAAATCACCATCGATACCAAAGGCCGATAAACATGCCGGCCCCCATGGATTCTTCAAAAAACGGCGCAACAAGACCTCATCCAGGTCGGATCGAGCGGTTCCGGGAACCGGTTGTTCGTCGAACCGGATCAGTTGGGCTTGACTGCGTTGCTGAAGCAGGCGGGATAACACCGGAGTGTCCATCTCGCGCTTTGAACTGCCCTGACGATGGAAATATCCCCCAGGACTTTTATGAACAAACAAACTGCGGGGGATCTCGACCTTCAAGACGGCCTTCGGCGAGCCCATGGTGTCTGGCAGTTCCATGCGAAGGGAACGGAACAGGACCGGCGGCTTGATGCTTTCATGACACACCTCGAAGACATAACGTTCGACATCATCGAGCTGCTGCCTGGGAATGCCGGTGATCTCCCGCGTCTTGTCATCCACGCCAAAAACGATGACTCCTCTGGCTGTGTTGGCAATGGCCGCGATTTCATCCGCCAGGTCGGCGCGGGAGGGAGCCTTGACCTTGTTCCCCGCCATGACCACGGTCTTGAGTTCGAGAGAGGTATCCTCTCCCAATTGAATTTTCCGAAGCAGTTCTTCCGCGCCGTCAAACACGTCGGCCTCCGTGAGCAATACGGCGATAGCGTCGTTCAAAGGCTTCCTTGCCCCCTTCCATGATGCGGCAGATTTCCTCGCGCACCGTCTGTTCCTGCAGGCTTCCGTCGCAGGTCCGGCACGTTTGACCGTTACTGACGGCAAGGGCCATGACCTGCTCGGCATCGCCATTGACCACGATGTTGGCGTTGTGCGTCACCACGATGATCTGACGGCGCTTCTTGATGGCCCTGAATTGAGTCACGATCAACTCATAGATCAAATGATTGTCGAGATCATCCTCGGGCTGATCCAGGATCAGAGGTTCCGCTCCGTGCGACAGGAGAAAGGCAAGCATGGCTGCCGTCTTCTGTCCTGGCGAACCCTTGTCGATGCTTTGGAAGTTGTTCCTGTCACTTGAAATGCTGTAGCGCACATCCAAGACATCATCCGGGAACCAGACCTCCAGCCGATCCAACCGCTCGGGGGGCAATCCCTGTACTTTGGTGACAAACCGTTGGTCCTTGGCAGTGTATTCACGGCTTTTCCCTGTTGCCGCAAGATCTCGAAGAACCCGCTTCAATTGGAGGACGCCCTCCTCGGGTTTGTTTGGTTTGATCATTCCAAGCAAACCGTCCTGTCCAGCCGTGCCAACATCCTTATCGAATTTTCCTGCGTCACAGTCGATCCGTTCCCGTAATTGGCTCTCGCAAAGATCAGTGTCGCCAAACTGCACGACGGATATCCTTACATACGGATTGTTTTCCAAAATCTTTTCAAGAAACTGATGGCGCTTCCGGGTCAATTCTTGACGCAATTCGGTAAGCTGACTCAGTTTCTCGGCGGCCTGGAAGCGCACGTCATTCTGGAGCTTGCGACGCGATTCCATATTGGCAAGTTGCTGCTCCAGGGTCTGACGTTGCTGGAGCAGTTTTCCGAACTCGCTGGGTTCCCCGACGTTTTCCTCCCGAAGCCTGTGCCGCAAAGACACGTATTTTTCTTCCGCATCATGAAGAACCTGTTTCCAAGATGGGGCAGACTGTGCCGACTTCCAATGGCTCAAACAAAGATCGGCCTGGACAGCCAACTTCTCCACAATTCTGGCCATTTTCTCCAGGCGATGAATGATGCGGCTGGTCTCTGTCACCACTTCGCGGTCGGAGGTATCCTCTGGGGCAAACAAAGTCGGCTCAATGGAGGCCGGGGCGATCTCTTCTGCCACGGACCGTAATTGGTCTCCCAGGCCTGACCAGGAATTCTCCCAGGTTTCCAGGGCACGTTGTTGCTGTTTGCGATGCTGATAAGTTCTCAGAATGCGCGCATGTTCCGCCTGCTCGAACGCGGCCAAGCGGTGTTTTACATCCAGCAGTTCGCCCTTGATACGTTCCTCATCCTTCAGACCGACGGCAATCTCCCGTTCCTTGGCGCGCAAGGAGAGATAGGCCGATTCCGCTTCCTTCCAACTTCCCACCCAATTCTGGTGTTCATTGCCCAGGGCGCTGTCGATAATTTTCAGGAGGTCGCCAGGAGTTCTGGCAAGTTCGAAAATCTGCTTCTGGCTGAAGATGCGGGCGGGAAAGCGATCGGCAACAACCCCTTGCGTCGGCTGCCAAGCGCCGTGCTCATCCATTTCGGAAAGGATTTGTTCTCCACCGCCAGGAGACCATTGAATGCGGTATCTGCCGCCGTGCTTGCGATAGATGATCGTCAAGGCGGACTCCCTGGTCAGCAGGCCCTCATCCTGACGAGACAGGGAGACCTTGCCATACTTCTCGAAGTCCTTTTTCAGACTTTCCGGCCACTCCCCTTCCCGGCGCAATGCCAGTCGGAGAAATTCCACCAGCGTGGACTTGCCAGAGCCTCGCCCGCCGATAAGCGCATTCATCCAAGGGTTGAAGCCCCATTCGAAAGACTTTACGCACCCCATGTACCGGGCCCTGCTCACGGTCAAGGATTCAAGACACAGAGGCCCGTGGTCATTCGGCTTGATCCCTGGAAACTGGTCCGAACGTTTGATGGACATTTCCCCATCCAGCAACGCCAGACGCAACCCCTCCAGGGTGGGCTGTCCCATTTTAACCCAGGTGAAATGGCTTCCAGGACAACGTTCTCCGCTGGGATGATGGGCATCCGAACCCAGAATCTCGGTCCAGTCTGGTTTTTTGTCTCTATAGAGTTGGGGTTTGTCGAGAACGGGATCATGGATTTCCATGGCAAACAGGTGTTCGCATTCAATCAATTGCGCCAGGGTCTGTCCGGTCAGTTTCTCGAAAAGCCCACTGTCACCGTTCGCATGAGCGGGGATGGCGATTCCACCTGCCTTGACAATCTCCTCGACAACCTCCACGGCGCCCTTGCGCGTAAGTCTGCCATCACCGCTCCGAGTGTCAAGATCGACAGCTCCCAACAGACGGTCGATATCCGAGGTATTTGTTCTCTCGGGCTTGAACAACGCCAACAAATGAAAGCCTCCATGGACCGCCAGTTCGATACCGGGAAACAGCACCAAAGGACGGAACCCATCAGGCTGCTCGTCGGTCATCCGTGACAATTCCGCTCGCAACGGATCGATCCACCTCCCCGTGTTGTGATCCGTAACGGCCACGCAATCCACTTCGGCACGCATATGGTCCAGCAACCACTCCCTGGGAGTGCGTTGCCGCAAGGTTGCTTGATCCGGTCCCTTGCCATAATCGTGCGATGCGGGCGTATGGGTATGAAAATCGAATTTCCACCAGCGGGCTCCCGGCCATGACCACATCGTATTCATTGCCCTTCTCCACCCGGTTCACCCGCCTGGTCGTACCATGCCATGGCATCGCCGCAACCAAACAAGGGAACAGACGTTCCACCTTTTGCATGCCCGCCTTCGCCTGGAATGACGTTTGGAAATAACGCATCGCAAAATGATTGCGGGCTACGTTTTTTTCCAGGGATATTTTCGTTTCCAGTTGGAAAAGGTGGTCGCATTGGGCAAGCCCAGGAGGCGCGTCGCCAACGATTTATTGCCGCCACTTTCCTTCAGGGCCTTGTCGAAATAATGATCGGCCACCTGAGTCAACAGATCGGTCAAACGAAATTCCCGACCAAACTCCCGACCAAGAATGGTGGCTGGCGGGGTGATGTGAATGCCGAACAGGGCATCCTGGATGTCCCTGGATTTGACCACATGGTTTTCACTCCAGAGAATGGCCCGCAACAGGGTATTGTAGAGTTCGCGTATGTTTCCCGGCCAGGAATGATGCCGCAGGAGGGTACGGGCATTGTCGGTCAATTTTCTTTTCTTGTATCCTGGATGTTGCAGCATGTCCCGATTGATCCGGGCGATGAACTCGTGGATCAGCTCTTCCAGATCCTCGGGACGCTCGCGTAGCGGAGGAATGGTGAAGACCGCTACCGCCAGCCGGTGGAAAAGATCGTTGCGAAAACGACCCCGGGCAACCTCCTGCAACAGATCGCGATTGGTTGCCGCAAGAATCCTGAAATCGACCTTGCGCGGATGAACCGATCCGACCGCGGTCACTTCCCGCTCCTGGATGACCCGGAGAAGTTTGACCTGGGTCGATAAAGGCAACTCGCCAATTTCATCAAGAAACAAGGTCCCCTTGTCCGCTTCGGCAATGTAGCCGTTGCGCGCCATGACCGCCCCGGTAAAGGCCCCCTTCTCATGACCAAACAATTCCGCCTCGACCAGATTGTCGGGAATGGCACCACAATTGACACAAATGAACGGGTGATTCCTGCGACCGGAGGATTGATGAACCATGCGTGCCAGAACATCCTTGCCCGTCCCCGACTCCCCCTGAATGAGTACCGGAAGATCAAAACCCGCCACATGACGGGCGCGCTTGATCAGGGTTTTCATCGAGGGACTGTCGAACACCAGGCTTGGCGGCAACGATTCCCGGTCAAACGCGGAATCCGGTTCCAGAGGTGAGACCTCGTGGGTTGCATCGTCATCATCGCCGTCCACGGAGTTCTTTTCCTCCTGCAAATGGTCAACGCGGAAAAAAATGGGACATGAACACACAGAAGGGCAACAGACCGGCTGACACATTCGCGAGGAATCCGGGGGAGAAATCTCCCCCCGGAAAGGTCTGGGGCATTACCCCAAGGTTCTACCGAAGTCGTTCAGGGCGGGCCACCCATGCGATGATCGTCCGGCATGCCTCAATGAACCTGCCCCGAATGGTCCTGGATCGCGGCAATCGCTTCCAGAACCATTTTATTGGTTTCCGCTTTGCTCATGTTTTTGGCGATGAGTTTTTCGGTCGCCATCATGGCAATATCGACGGCGGCTTCGTGCAGTTCCGTCACCGCTTTTTGCTTGGCGGTTTCGATTTCCGCCAGGGCGACGCTTTTTTTCTTGGCCAGTTCCTGACTCAGGGCTTCCCTGGCCATGTCCCGGTATTTGGCCGCTTCGAGTCGGGCTTCCTCGATGGTCTGCTCGGCCATTCTCCGGGCGGCGTTGAGCTGCTTCTGCATGTCGTTGGCCGCTTTTTCCGCATCCCTCCGGCTGTGTTCGGCGTTTTCAAGATCGTTGCGAATCTTGCTGTTGCGGGCATCGAGAACTTTTTCGATGGCGGGAAGGACGTGTTTCTTGAGCAACGCCACAAGAATGATGAAAGAGGCAATCGACCAGAAAATCTGATGTTCGAACACCGATGGCTCAAACTGCGGCATTCCCGAACTGGCGGCGTGTTCCGCGGTGGCGGCATAGGCGGCGGCGATCATGGGGGTCAGGCCTTGCCCATGATGATGAACGCAACGACCAGGCCATACAGCGCCACCGCTTCCACGAAGGCCATGCCGATCCAGATGTATTTGGCCAGTTGCGCCTCGGCGGCGGGCTGGCGGGCGATCGCTTCGATGGCCTTGCCGAAAAGGACTCCGAGTCCGACACCGGATCCGGCAAACCCCAGTGCGGCAAGTCCCATTCCGATCAAAGCAGCGGCTGTTGCATCCATTGAAATCTCTCCTTCCGAAGGCAGGCTTGAAAATGAACGAGGGTCCATGTGTGCCACGATCCCATGTCGCTGTCAATGCATGTGTATGGCATCATTGATGTAGACACAGGTCAGAATGGTGAAGATGTAGGCCTGGATGAACCCGATGAAAATTTCCACTCCGGTAAAAACGATGGTAAACCCGAAGGGAACCCAGGCGCCCCACCATGGCAGGGTGACGACATAGAAAAACATGACCGCGAGCATGGTATGGCCAGCAGTCATGTTGGCGAACAGACGAACCGCCAACGAAACCGGTCGAGCCAGAAAGGAGATGATCTCGATCGGAATCATCAGGGGCATCAGCAGAACCGGAACCCCGCTCGGGACGAAAAATTTGAGAAAATGGCTTCCATGCCTCATGAAACCATAAACGAACGAAAAACCGACGATCGTCAACGAGAAGGTCGCCGTGACGATCAGCTGCGAGGTCACCGTGAACGACCCGGGGATCAGTCCCGCCAGATTGCAGAAAAGGATGAAAAAAAACAGGCTGAAAATGTAGGGAAAGAACGGACGCCCCTTGTCGCCGATGATCTCGGTGACAATTCCATGAACAAACAGGTAGCCGATCTCCCCAAGGCTTTGCAGACGTCCAGGGACGATGGTCGGTTGTTTGAAGGCGTGATGGAAGAAAAACATGACCAGAGCGATGGCAATCCACATCCACAGCACCGAATTGGAAATGGAAATGTCGAACAGGCCCAGAAACGACACATCCAACTGTTTGGCGACCTGGAAATGGTGCAGTGGATCCATCCTGGGAGCCACGGCGGCGACCGCCTGGCTGGAGACATCCATGGGGGTGACGGTTGCGCTCATGATTCCTCTGCTGCCAAGGCGTTCAAGTCAGGTTGACGCGGAATGGGACTGGACCAGACGATAGGCATTGCGCAGCCCCGCGGCGGCGCCGAAAAACAGAAAGACCACGGTACACCAGGGACCGGTTCGCAGCCAGTGATCAAGGACATGCCCCATGCCCGCTCCGATCATGGTGGCCACCACGAACTCCGTGCCGAGCCGCATGGCGAGTCCGGCGCCGGTCGTTTCCTTTCCCGACCGTTGCCGACGGACGAACCCCTTGTCGCCGCCATTGGCCATGGGTTCGGTCATCATTGCTCTCCACGGAAAGACAGGTTCCGGAATTTCGGATCCTCATGGGTCCACATCCTAGGAAACCTTTTTTATTCTGTCAACGTTCCGTCCCGCGAAACGGTCATGAAAGTCGTCAATCCAATCCCAGATCGGAACATTTTTTTCGCAATGTATTGCGATTGAGTCCCAGAATTCGCGCCGCCTTGACCCGATTGCCCCGGGTTTCGCGCAGGACCCGGGTGAACAGGGCCGATTCCATTTGCCGCAGAATGATTTCGTGAAGATTGGTCAGGTCGGATGAATTGGCGCTGGCCAGGTGGCGATCGACGAGGGCGATGACGCAATCTTCCAGAGTGGGACCGGGCGGAGGACGGGGGGCCGGCGGGGGTTCCGGGGCAAGAGGCAGGGAGGCCGGTGGGGGGACGGACTGGGAATCGGTGCCGATAAAATCGAGACGGTCGCAACCAATGGTGTCGTGCGGTGCCAGAATCATCAGCCGTTGAATAAGATTTTCAAGTTCGCGAACATTGCCGGGCCAGTTGTAGGATTGCAGGACCAGGATCGCCTCGGGGGTGAACCATTTGGGGGGAATGTTGACCTTCTTGGAAACCTGGGCGAAAAAATAATCACACAAAAGCGGTATGTCCTCGGGCCGAGACCGCAGCGAAGGGACGTTCAGCGGAATGACATTCAATCGATAGAACAGATCTTCGCGAAAACGACCGCTGGCGATGGCCTGGGGCAGATCCTGATGGGTGGCGGCGATGATACGAACGTTGGCGCTGATGGTCTCGGTGCCGCCGATCCGGGTGAAGGTGCCATTCTGCAATACCCGCAGAAGACGTGTCTGGGCCTCCATCGGCATGTCGCCGATCTCGTCGAGAAACAGCGTCCCTTCACGGGTCCGTTCAAAATGGCCCGTCCTCCGGGAAATGGCACCGGTGAAGGCCCCTTTCTCGTGACCGAACAATTCGCTTTCCACCAGATTCCGGGGAATGGCGGCCATGTTGATGGCGGTGAACGGGCCGTGGCGCCGCGGACTGTGGGCGTGGATGGCCCGGGCCACCAGTTCCTTGCCCGTTCCCGACTCACCGTGGATCAATACCGTCATTTCCGAATTCGCAAGCCGACCGATGGTGCGAAACAACTCCTGCATCGCCCGCGACGAACCGATGATGCCGCCGAAACGGTCCATGTCCACCCCCCTTTTCGGGGTGTGCGGGGTGGAGCCATCGAGGGCGCGTCCCACCAATTCGACCACCTTGATGATGTCGAAAGGCTTGGACAGGTATTCGAAGGCCCCCCGTTCGAAAGCGCCGACCGCGTTTCTCAAGGTGCTTTGCGCCGTGATCACGATCACCGGCAGTTCCGGACGCAGCGTCTTGAGGGTCTTGAGCAGGTCGAGTCCCGAGCCGCCGGGCATGACGATGTCGGTGATGACCAGGTCTCCCGTTCCATGCGTCGCCCGCGCCAGAAGATCCTTGCAGGTGTTGAACGTCTCGACCGAAAAACCCGCCTGGCTCAAGGCGGCATCGAGCACGAAACGGATGGAAGCGTCATCGTCGGCGACCAGAATGGTTTTTTGTTGGCGGCTCATGTCAGGGTATCGGCAGAAAGATGCGGAAAACCGTCCGGCCCGGATGACTGTCCACCTCGATCTGACCGCCGTGATCATGAACGATCTTCTGACAGATGGTCAGGCCCAGGCCGGTTCCCTTGGATTTGGTGGTGACGAATGGAAGAAAGATTCGTTTTCTTATTTCATCGGGAATTCCCGGTCCGTTGTCCTGGATCTCGATGATGATCTGTTTGCGCCGTCGTCCCTGTTCGAAGCGGATCCGTTCGGAAATGCGGGTCACAAGATGCAGGGATGGATTCTGCACCCCGCGCAGCGCTTCGAGGGCGTTTTGCAAAAGATTCAAAAACAATTGAACCAATTGATCGCGGTCGCCGCGGATGAAGGGGAGGGAAGGGTCGAAATCGACGATCGGTTCCGGGGTCATCGGACCGATGATCTTCTGGACATGGTTGAGAATCTCATGAATATTGGTCTCCCGTTCCATGACCGGTTGGTTGTCGGCGAGTCCCAAGAGCGAGTCGAGCAGACGGCTGATCCGATCGACCTCGGAGCGGATCAGTTGGGTGCAGGTGATCGCCGAGGGGCTGGGCGACTGCATTTCGATGAGCTGGGCAGCGCCGCGGATGCCGGCAAGGGGATTTTTCACCTCGTGCGCCACCGACATCGCCAGAAAACCCAATGAATCGAGGGTTTCATTCAAACGTTCTCCCGCCTCCAGCCGTTCCGAGTCACCCATCTCCTCCAACTGCAACAGAGTCCCCATGGGATACCCTTCGGCGCTGCGCAGCGGCACCACCGTCAGGGAAACCGAGAGCAACCGGTCGGGAGCGGGAGAAATGTGCGACGAACGGCTGCGAAAGGGCATGTTCAGGTTCTGCGCCCGATGGATCAGATCGAGCGCCACCGGATAGCCGGGCAGGAGCGTTTCGATCGATTGCCCCAACAACCAGCGCCGCGTCTTGCCGAACAACCGTTCACTGGCGGCATTGACGTTTTGAACCTTGAGGTTGTTGTCCAGCGCCAGCAGGGCCAGGTCAAGGTGGTCCCAGAGCATCGCCAGGGGAAAAGGGATGACCTCGCCTGATTTCTCCTCGGGTTTGGCGGGGGGCGTCATGGTGCCCGGCCTTCGGGTTGAACGTCGAAAAAACGTTGGATCATGGCAACCGTGGTGTTGGGATCGGGTGAATGATTGATTGCATCGCGGAAACGGGCGCCATCGGCGAGGCCTCGTGTATGCCAGGCCAGATGTTTGCGGGCGGTCCGGTTTCCGATCACCGGCCCCCAGTGTCGTATCAGCGCCGCGAAATGATCCAGCACCAGTTGACGCCGGGTTTCGTGTCCCGGAGGGGGCAGGCAGGTGCCATCGGCAAGAAAGGAGGCAACCTGCGAAAAAATCCACGGACGTCCCAGGGCGCCCCGACCGATCATGATGCCGTCGGCGCCGGTGACGCGGAGCATTTCCAGGGCGCTTGACGGATCGACGACATCGCCGTTGCCGACGACCGGAATGGAAACCGCTTCCTTGATGACGGCGATGGCCGCCCAGTCCGCCTTCCCCTGGTACATGTCGGCGCGGGTGCGCCCGTGGACCGTCACCATTCGAGCGCCGTTGTCCGCGGCGATCCGGGCGATGTCGCGGCCATTTTTGTGGTGGTGGTCCCAGCCCAGACGAATCTTGACCGTCACCGGCACCGGCACCGCCGTCACAACCGCGGCGATGATGGCCGCGGCGTGTGCTTCATCCTTGAGCAGGGCCGCTCCCCCACCAGTATTGCAGATCTTGCGCACCGGACATCCCATGTTGATGTCGATGATTCGCGCACCCAGATCGACGTTCATGCGCGCCGCGTCCGCCATGATGTTTGGATCGGAACCGACAATCTGCACGGCGGGGATCGATTCGGGATGATGGATACTGGCAATTTTAAGGCTTTTTGGAGTATGACGGACCATGGCTTGGGATGCCACCATTTCCGAGAACGCCAGATCCGCCCCATGACTCAAGGCCAGGCCGCGAAATGGCGCATCGGTGACTCCAGCCATCGGGGCAAGCATCAGGGGAACGGATCCTCCCGGACGGTCGGTGGCGGAAAAAAGCGTTGCGATAGGGTCCATGGGTCCAGATCTCGAATTGATTGCCAAAAGGCACCACGTTCAACCGGTCAGGTCAAGGGTTCTATGACACACTCTCGCTCAATAATTAGGCGATTTTATCACATTTTGTTAGTCTTTTTCAAGATCCCATGAACCGCCATCCTGATTCCGATCTGAATGCCCGATTCGTCACCGGCGCGGTCGATGTCACGGGTTTTCCCACGACGGGTTTTCCCGAGATCGCCTTTGCAGGCCGGTCCAACGTGGGCAAGTCGTCCCTTTTGAATCGTCTTCTCAACCGCAAAACCCTGGCCCGGGTCAGCCGGACTCCCGGGAGAACCCGGGAGATCAATTTTTTTTCGGTGGGGCAACGTTGGATGTTCGTCGATCTGCCGGGGTACGGTTATGCCAAGGTGGCCCGTGACCAGAGGCGCTCCTGGGATCGGGTGATGGATCATTATCTGGGACAGCGCCCGGTCTTGCGAGCGGTGGTTTTGTTGCTCGATGTGCGGCGGGGCATCACCGACATGGATCGGGAATTGATGTCCCTGATGGCGGACAAGGGGATTGCCTGGCTTCCGGTCGCCACCAAGATCGACAAACTCAAAGCCAATCCGCGTCGGCAGGCCCTCGGGAAGCTTGAGGAAATGGTGACCCGGATTCCCGGTTATGGCATGCCGCCGGTGGTTGCGGTCTCTTCCCTCACCGATGATGGCATGGATGTCTTGTGGCGGCGTTTGAAGGAACTTCTCGATCCACCGTCGAAGGAAGAGGGATGATGGGGATGGGACCTGACCATCCGGGCGCCGAGCCTCGGGAATCGGTAAAACGGCGACCGCATGTTCGAAGGCGGGTTCGCGGCATGCTCGAATCGGTGGAATCGCTTCCCGCGGATCCCCGTGTGCGCGCGGTGGCGGCATTGCTGCGGGTATTCGAGGAACGGCGTCCGCTTCGGGAATTCCAATGGTTGGAGGGATTGTCGGGACGCGATCGGGGGCTTGCGTTCCAGATCGTCATGGGATCGTTGCGGCACCATGCCCTGTTGACCGCGGTACTCGATCATTGCATGCCCCGTCCGCTGCCCTCCAGGCGCCACTTTATCCGGTCTGTCCTGGTGACGGCCCTGTTCCAGGCCAGGTATCTCAGGATTCCCGAACGGGCGGCGGTTTTCGAGGCGGTCCGATTGGTCAAGGAGTCGCATGAACAGGGGATGGCCCCTTTTTGCAATGCGGTATTGCGCAGGGCGCTGGCTCTGGACGACGCGGCAGTCCTCCAGGGAGTGGAGGATCGGGTCACGCGATTGGCCCTGGAAACCTCTCATCCACAATGGCTGGTGCGGCGCTGGTGTCATCGGGTAGGCGCGGACGTCTGCCGTCAGTGGCTTCTGGCCAACAATCGTCCCGCGCCCCTGACCTTGCGTCTGCACGGCGATGCCGCGACCATGGTCATGGCGCGGCAACGGTTGTTCGAGGTGGGGGCCCGTCCGTGTCCGGCGACCCCCGAAGCCCTTTTCCTTGACGGGACCCGGGGGGTGGAGGATCTTCCGGGATATGCGTCGGGAGCGTTTGCCGTCGCCGATCAGGGGGCGCAGTGGATCGCCAGACTTCTCGCTCCCAGACCGGGGCAACGGGTGTTGGATGCCTGTGCCGCTCCCGGGGGAAAGACGGCGCATCTGGCACATCTGGCGCAAATGGCCGGCGGTGACATACACTTGACGGCGCTTGAGAAAAATCCTTCCCGATTGCATCGACTGCGTGAAAACCTGGCGCGGTTGCGTGTCGCGGGGGTGGAAATCATCGCCGGCGATGCCACGGAGGCCGGTCTGTTCGCCGGGTACACTTTTCATCGTGTCCTGGTGGATGCCCCATGCACGGGAACCGGAATCATCCGCCGCCATCCGGAAATCAAATGGTTGCGCGGAGAGGAGGAACCGGTCCTCATGCAGCGGCAACAGTGTGCCATCCTGGCGGCTTCGGCGCGACAAATCGTGCCGGACGGCGTGTTGGTCTATGCCACATGTTCCATGGAACCGGAGGAAAACGAAGAGGTCGTCCGGGAATTCCTCGCCACCCATCCCGATTGGTCGCTCGATCCCATCGATCCCCGGGTGGAGGGAATGCCGACCGAATGGATCGATGCGGCGGGCCTGTTTCGAACATGGCCGGGGCTTTGCGACATGGATGGTTTTTTTGCCGCGCGACTGGTACGAAGGTTTGGAAAAAATGCCGACTGAAAAGGAATTGCTTTTTTTTGCCCTCGGGGCATCATGTTCGACATGGATGGGACTCAAGTGGAAGAATTTCTCCTGGAATATGGCTATCTGGTTCTCTTCATCGGCACGTTCCTGGAGGGAGAAACGATTCTTCTCGTGGCGGCCTATCTGGCTTCCCGGGGTTACCTGGATCTTTGGACCTCGGTGGCGGTGGCGGGAACGGGCACCTTTCTCGGTGATCAACTGACTTTCTGGATCGGTCGGCGTCTGGGCAAGGAATGGTTCTGGAAACGGGAACGACAATGGACCAAAGGGGTGCGGCGGGTCGTGGCATTGATCGAACGATGGGACATCTGGTTCATTCTGAGCTATCGATTTTTTTATGGCGTGCGCAATGTCAGCTCCTTTGCCCTGGGGATCAGCGATCTTTCCTTCATCCGGTTCATGGGTCTGAATTTCCTGGCCAGCGTCATCTGGGCCATCTCCTTCGGCATGGCCGGTTTTTTCTTCGGCAAGGCGGTCGAAAAGGTCCTGGGACAGGTCAAGGAATACGAGATGTACATTCTGGCGGGTTTTGGCCTTTTCGCCGTCCTGGTCTGGCTGATCAATCGTTTGCTGGCAAGAAGAAAACAGACCGGCTGATCAGGGAAAGGCGTTCTTCAGACACGCATCCAGTTGCATCACCGCCCAAAGAGGTTGGCTGAACTCACTCCGGCCATGAAGGTGTTCGTCGATCATCCAGCCGAGAAACCGGGAATCGATGCCTCCCAGGGTCGTCAGACGGGGTTCGGCGACAAGTTTTTTCAGCCGGTCGGCCAACGGCTGGCGCAACCATTGGCCGATGGGAGCGATAAAGCCCATCTTCGGGCGATCGAGAATCTCCCTGCCCAAGAGTGTGGTCAATCCTTCCTTGAGCAGGGCCTTGCCCGAACCGTGATGCAGTTTGAATTCCGCCGGAAGTTGCAGCATCCACGCAACCAGTTCGTGATCGAGCAGCGGCACCCGGACCTCCAGCCCATGGGCCATGCTGGCGCGATCCACCTTGACAAGGACCCGTCCTGCCAGAAAAGTCTTGAAATCAAGATATTGGAGGCGGGCCAAAGGATGGAGCGGGGCATGCGGGGCCAGTTGCCGGAAAACCTCCACGGCGCGGTAACCCTGGAGCGAACGGTTCATGGATCCGGAAAAAAGACGCCGCCGCAAGGCCTCGGGCATGATGGCGACCGCCTGGAAATAACCGTCGATGCTGTCCCTGGCGAGCGATGAAAAGGTGGACCTGGCCCGGAGAAACCGTGGCAGCCGGTCCCCTTTGGGATAGAGCCGTCCCAACGGGCCGAAGATCATCCGGCGCAAACTCAAGGGAAGGATGGCCTTGATTTTTTCCTCCACCATCACCCGGCGGTAACGGTCATACCCCGCCATCGCCTCGTCGCCGCCGTCCCCCGAAAGGACAACCTTGACCCGCTTTCGGGCCATCTCGCAGACGATCCAGGTGGGGATGGAGGAATGGTCGGCGAACGGTTCGTCATGATGATACGCCAGCCGTTCCAATAGATGAAAATGATGCGGTTCGGCCCGTTCGATTTCGTGACGCATTCCCTGGGCGCGGGCAACCTGGGCGGCCCATCGGGTTTCATCGAAGGCGGGATCGGCGAAGGAGACGGTACAGGCGGTAACCGGGGTGGACTGCGATCGGGCCATGAGGGTGGCGACGGCGCTGGAATCGACCCCCCCCGACAGGAAAGCGGCGCGTTCGACATCGGCCACCATGTGGCTTCGCACCGATTCCTGCAAGCGTGACATCAATTCGTCACGAGCGGCATTGCGGTCGGGATGGTGTTGCGGTTCAAACGCCGGTTCCCAGTAGCTTTGGGAACGGGCCAGTGGTTGTCCCGCCTTGAGTTCAAGCCGGTGACCGGGGGGAAGTTTGTGGGCCGCGGCATAGAGCGTCATCGGGTCGGGAACATACCCCAGGGCAAGGAAGCATTCGAGCGCCCGCGGTTCCAGGAGACGCTGAAATCGCGGATGGGTGGTGATGCCCTTCAGTTCCGAGGAAAAAGCGAGCCAGCCATCACTCAGAATCCCCCAGTAAAGCGGCTTGATCCCCAGGGGGTCGCGTGCCAGAAACAGGGTCGATCGCCTCCGGTCGTGAATGGCAAAGGCGAACATGCCGCGCAGTCGTGTGACAAGTTCCGGCCCCCAGGCCTCCCAGCCATGCACCAGGACCTCGGTATCGGAGCGGGTGGCGAACTGGTGTCCCAGGTCGGCCAGTTCCCGGGTCAATGCCTGGAAATTGTATATCTCGCCGTTGAATACCACGGCCACCGTCCCATCCTCGTTGAACAGGGGTTGCTTTCCCCCTTCCAGGTCGATGATCGACAGACGCCGATGTCCCAGACCGATTCCGGGACCGATATGAAGCCCCGCCCCATCGGGACCACGGTGGCTTTGGCTTTGGTTCATGGCTTCGAGGATCGCCCGGTCGGGGATTCTCGGTCCCGTCGGATCAAACAATCCTACGATTCCGCACATCGAAACGCCATCGTCGCAATCCCTTCCGGGTCAGGTGGGTCAACAGCATTCCCGGCGGCATCCGCAGCCAGTGGGAACGGACATAAAGCAGGCTCCAGGCGAGCCAGGATACGAACTCCAGTCGATCAGGGTCACCCGGAACCATGATTCGGGCGATGAGCCGGTCCATGACCACCCGGGCGACCACTCCCGGGCCTCCGGGATCACGGGCCATCTCCTGGAGGATGGCATCGGGAATCGGACTTGCCAACAGTTTTTTGCAATAATGGAGCGAATAATACAGCGGTCGCACCAGATCCAGCGCCCGGGCACGAGGCAGCAGCCGGTCCCAGAAATCGCCATCCGTCCGTCTCCAGGTGAAAAGACCATCCAGGTCCAGCAATCCGCGCAGGCCCTTGTCAAAATCGCCGTCGTAAAACAGATGGACCGCGGCATGAATGGCCATATCGACGGGACAGAGGGTCTTGAGCGGCCCGTGACCGGGAAGATCGACGGCCGAGGCGAACAGCAATCCAGGATCGGGGTGCAGCCGGCTTGTCTTCGGCAGGATGGTATGATGGATGTCCAGTTCGGTCATCCGTTGGCGATGTCTGAGGGGGGGAAGTTCGTGCATCCATTCGCGGTAGTAGCGTTGATCGTAGGGATGGAGTTTGGCCGGTTCCCAACCGTGTCGCGCCATGAGGGTTTCGACGAGGGGAAAATCCTCGGGTTTCATCAGGATGTCCAGGTCAGAGACATGACGTCCCCGGGACAGAGGCAAATCCAGGAAAACATAAGCGCCCCCCTTGAGCAAAATGATCGGAAGGCCCGTGCCCCACAGCGCCCGTCGGACACGATCGACCTCCCAGAGCAGCATTCGCCGGTCTTCCAATGCCAGCATCCGGGCGCTTTCAAGATGATTGCGGACCCTGGGATGGAGTTGTTCCAGAAGATTTCCATCACGGAAGAGCGTTTCCATCCGTCCCAGAAGTCCGGCACGGCGTCCCTGTCGCAACACCAGGTCCTGATCCGGAGCGGTCAATTGGGGAAAAAGATCCGGCTGGCGATACACCCGAAGCAGCAGGGGGATGGGATGGGCTGGAAAATGGGTCATGGTGGCACAGGATTGCCCGAATCAACCAAACGTTCAGAATCGTTCCCGACACATGCTCCAGGGAAAACACGCCGTCCCATGACACATGTTTCAACGTGGGAGAGAGACGGCAGGAGACCCTGGGAGTGGAACCGGCAAACGCATCTCCTGAACGGCTTGGGTGTTGAAGGGGGGAAAGGAAGGTGGAAAATACCGGTTGATCGTTGCGATCCCTCCCAGGATGATGATTCCCGTGGCAACGACCCATTTGATGGTTTCCACCTTGGCGGTCTCGATGTCCTTGCGCAATTCCAACCGGGTCAACTCGATCCGGGCGTCCACTTCCTTGATATCCCGTTTTAATTCTGCCTTCACGACCTCGATATCCCGTTTCAGTTCTGTCTTCACGACCTCGATATCCCGTTTCAGCTCCGCCTTCGTCGCTTCGATCTTGGAATCGAGCTCCTTGATATCCCGTTTCAGCTCCGCCTTCGTCGCTTCGATCTTGGAATCGAGCTCCTTGATATCCCGTTTCAGCTCCGCCTTCGTCGCTTCGATCTTGGAATCAAGCTCCTTGATATCCCGTTTCAGTTCTGTCTTCACGACCTCGATGTCCCGTTGCAGCTCCGCCTTCGTCGCTTCGATCTTGGAATCGATTTCCTTCATATCCCTTCGGATCCACTCGATATCCCGCTTCAATTCCAGGACCCGTGCGTCCACCTTGGCCAGATCGGCCATGATGAAACGTTGCCCCTCCAGGACTTCGGTCAACAGACGGACCTGGGTTTCCGCCTGCTCCTCGGTAAATCCCGTGGAAACGAGTTTCTTGACGAATGAATGCGTGTCGAACACAAGCGATCCGCTCATACCATTTCCTTCGCGATTCCAGGATGATCAGGGTGACCCGATCACCCAGTCAGGGAACAAGACCGTGTCCCAGAGGAAGCAAGGCAGGGAGCACCCCTTCCGGAACCCGTCGTCATGCACGGGTCTTTCCACTATTTTTTCAAGGCTTTTCCTGTCGTTTGCAACAGACGTTGGGTCAACTTGATGAGAAACTGGTCCTTGAGTTTTTCACGGATCTCCGAGCCCATCCGTTTCATCAGATCCTGATCGATCCGCATGACCAGCACCTCTCCCTGACTGATGACACTGGTCGTTCTCTGGGAATTGGTGAGAAAGGCCATGTCGCCGAAAAACTCCCCGGGTCCCAACTGGGCGATGACTACGTCTCCCTTGACGACATCCACTTTGCCATTGATGAGGATGAAGAAGGAGGTATCCAGGGTCCCTTCGCGGATGATCTCTCCCTTGGCCTTGAACGTGCGGAAACTGGTATTGAAGGCGGTGATCCGTTTTTTTTCATAGCTGGAAAACTGGGAAAAAAACGGCAACCGGTCGATCAATCCCATTGCGGTATCCCGGTCCAGATTGCGCAGTTCCCCTTCGAGGGGATGGGCGATCACGGTGGTCACATTGACGGCATCGGGGCCGACGAGTTTGTCGGTGGTCTCGGCAAGTCGCGCCACCTGGCGATTGATGATGTGATCCTTGAATTTCTCCCGGCTCTCCTGTTCCAGCTGGCTCATCATGTCCTGATCGACCCTCAGGACCACCACCTGTTCATTGGCCTTGATGTTCATGGTGCGTGGGGTGTTGGTGAGGAAGGAAATTTCGCCGAACATTTCGCCCGGGGTCAGTTTGGCGACAATTTTGTTGTTCTTGGTGACGCTGACGGTTCCCCGGATCAGCACGAAAAAGGCGGTATCGCGCGTTCCATCCTCGATGATCAGGGCATCCTTCTGAAAAATCTTGAAACTGACATCGCGTTCGGTGATCCGTTTTTTTTCGTACTCGGAAAAGCGGGAAAAGAAGGGCAGGCTGTTGATCAACTTGAAGATGACGGCGCGATTGTCCTTGGCGGGTTCGGAGGTCGGGCGCGCCTGCTGGGGCTTGCCCTGTGGCTGGGCTGGCGTGGCGGTTCCGGCGACGGCGGGTTTTACGCCGGTACGGGTCAGGGTGGTGGTATCGGAAGTTTCGGCGGCGGCGCCATCGGGGTTTTGCACCAGTCGGATCGCCTTGGAAAAGCCCTCGTCATTGAACCTGGCATCCAGGTTGATCAGCCCCGCCTGGGCGCGAATGACGATCGGCAATACCACCTTGTCCTGATTCTTCCCCCCCCCCATCAGGGCAAAAGACCGGACACGCTGCTTGAAACGAAATGAATCCTTTTCCAGTTGCCCCTCCTTTTCCATGGCCAAAAGCATCTGCCGCAGATCATGACGAATGTTGAACGCCGGTTCGGCGAGGGTCTTGGGACGATTGCGCACATCGAGCAGTTCGTCATCGGCGGATTCCCCGGCACGAACCGTCAAAATTCCGACAGCCTTCTCCAGGACCTCCTGGAGATTGTCGAAATCCGTGCGTGATGGAATGTTCTGAAGTCCACGATAGAGATTGAGAACCTTGAGAAGGAACAATTTTGTAAAGGTGGTCGTGGCCAGATTGATCTGATCGCGATCCCGTTTCTTTTGCGATTCCCCCGTCAGATAAAAATCCATGATCCGTTCCGCCAGATCCCGAAAGGCGAACCAGACGTTGTTGGCCACTCCCTCGGGCGCAGACCCGGAACGGGGCGCCATGGCGAATTCCGTCTCCAGAAGCACCCCCTCGCGATGGACCACGCGCACCATCCCCTTGGGTGTACCCGGATCGGGCTGGGAAATCTGAATATCGGGAATGGCGTCGGGAAGGGCTTGCAGGCTCGATACCGCCGGGACATTATCCGCCTTTTCGCTGACCGTTCCCCCGGAAGTCCTCAGGGCGACGAGATAGGCCAGAAAACTCTTGGTGGAAAGGGAGTGCATCTGTTCATCGTTGGTGCCAATCTGAAAATCGCGGATGATCCCCGACAGCATTTTGTTGATCCGCGCTTCGTAGGCGCGGTCAAGATACTCGGAATAGGCATCGTAGCGGGTCAGGATGGTTTCCAGTTCGCGATCCGAAATTCCCTGATCGCTGACCTGGGCCGGGTCGAATTTCAACTGTTCACGCTTGGCCTTCTCGATGTCCAGCAGATGGTCTTTCACTGCCAGGCGGACGAGGGCCTTCTGCAATAAATTCCGGGCATGTCGGACGATGTTGGCCTCCAGGGCGGTCGCCAGGGATTCCTTCACGTTCCTGTCCTGGGCCGCGGCGACATCCTTGGCCAACAGTCGGGTCTCCTTGGCGAACAGCTTCGACGAAAGGGTCCGGCCCACCATGACCACGACCTCTTCGAACAGGGGTGTCCCGGTCTCGGCGGATCCGGAGTCGCCCCGAGGCAAGACCGCCATCATTTTTTCATCGATTCCTTCTCCCTTCAGGTGCTCCGCGCCTCCGATGCCCCGTGCCAGGGCCGCCACGGCGGTATCCCGAGTCGGATCGGCATCGACCCAACCCGTCAGGTCGCTGGTGATGGCATTGAGCAGGCGAAGGGTTTCGTGACTGACATTCATCGATGTTTCACTGCCACTGGCCCCGGCATAGGAAGGGGCCAGAACCTCCTTCACCGCCAGTTCCAGCGCCAGAATGCAGACACCATCCCTGTTTTCCTTGTGGAGCGCCGCCCCGGCCCGACGGACGATGGACTTGCGATCGCGCGCCAGGGCCATTTCCAGCGCGTGGGCAACGAGGCCCTCGCGCAGGGAATCACGAATCTCCAGAGCGATCTTTTCGCATTCCTTCAGATGGGCTTCCTGCTGCTCCGGCGTCTGACCATTGACAAGGCCGAAATAGCGCACCTTCTCCATGTCTTCAAGGGTCGTCAACCCATTGACGGTAAACATTTCCTCGATGGTCATCACAAGATTGCCATCGACATGGACTTCCATGAGAATCGGATCCGGGACATCACGATTCCAGGTCCGGGCATCGATGCCACCACCGCTGGTCCCCGCCAACTGAGTAAAAAACGCCCGGTCGATCCGTTGTCTGACACCCTTTCCAAGAATCAGTATCGGTTTGCTGTCGTCCCGAACGACCCCCTTGGGACTCGAAATGAACATTCCCCATTGATCATCCCCATCCGACTCCAGAAGCCGGATCTGGAAGTGCATGTGCTCCTTGTTGATCGCCACCACCAACGGCTTGTCGGGAGTGCATCGATGAAGGTCATAGGAAAAAAAACGTCGGGCACGCAAGGTTTCGATCTCTTCCGGCGGATTGGCCCCGACGATTTCCAGCGGCGGCTGATTGGCACGAGGCTGCCCCTGCATGTTTTTTTCCTGCTCCAGGGTAAGGACCATCCCCGCCGGATGCAGATGGATGCCGATCATCCCTTTGAACATGAATTCGGTGACCGCCTTTTTCTTGCGATCGGTCGGCGGAATGAGCTCCGAGGAGATCTCTCGTTGTCCCGAAAAGGTCCGAACCTGATAATCAGCGCCGACCATGTCGATGTGGCAGCTCAATCCCTCCCCCTTGAGGGTCATGGGACAGTAGACGTTTTCCAGCGCGATGAATTGAAGCGGTTCCAGAGGCGGAAGGGATGCCTGTCCTGCGCCCCCTTTGCCTTTCGGGGGGGCGTTCCCGGAGAGGACGGCCTCTTTTCCGACCGGGCCGGAGGTTTCACTCTTTCCCTTGGCGGGGGCTTCGCTTTTGGCTTTCGGCGGGACAGGGGCGCTCTTCTTGAACAGGCTCATACACGTTTCTCCCCCAGTCAAAATCGGGTCGTTATCATGGTGGAAACTTGGACAAAGTCAATGGAACCGTATGGCGCGGCATGTGTCAAGAATAACATGGCCGAAAAAAAATCACAGCAAATGTTTCCGTGAAATGATCACGGGACCATTGCGCATCCGGGCCGGAGGATGATGGCCGTGAGGGGCGGGAACGGCCATCATCCGGACTTTCCAGCCCACCCGTGGTCCGGGGTTGGGGAAACCCCATGAAAACCACAAGCTTTTCCAGAACCATCGAGGGATGGCCCGGGGAAACAACCTTCTCCGCGACTCCATGCGCGGATCGTGCCGTTTCCATGGACCATCATGCACAAAACCATGGAACAAGATAAGGTGAACGGTTGCAGCATCTTTGACTTGAGGGGGCGATTCCCGAAGAAAACCTCTTTCGGGAAGGCCATGATCATTTCATCATCGGGATCATGGTCGGGGCAACGGCGCCACATCGGGCAGGGAAGGGAGGAACGAAGACATCGGTGCCGCAATCGATGCGGATTGTTTCAGCCGCAGCCCGGTCAGCCGCGCGGCGACCCGGCGGCTGAAGGTTTCGAGCAGGGCACTCAATGCGGCGACCTGGGCCTCCTGATCGTTGCGTCCGACCGGATCACCCCGGATCTCGGTCATCTCTCCCACGACCGCCCCCTCCTGGTCTCCCGGCCCCTGAAGACGCCAGCGGGCCGCAAACCAGGGACGCCCCAGGGCATCGATCTCGAAACCGACCATCCGGATCCACAGGCGAAAATCGGGCCTCCCGCCCCGTTTGACCGGCAGGTGCCATATCTGATCGGAATCCAGAAGCAGCGACAGATTTTCCACCATGACCCTGGCCAATCCCGCCGCCAATTCCTCGGCCCAAAGATCGGACTCCGCCACCATCAGACGATGATCGCCCTGACGCGAAACAATTTGCGGACGGGAAAGATAATCGGGCAACTCCACCGGTTCCAGCGCCAGGCGGACGGCGCCACGGGGCTGATGATCCGCCACCGTTCGCCCCGTCATGGCCGACAACAGATAATACCGCGTCGGGGGCGAACCGTCCCCGGCGACCATCGAGGCACACCCCGCCACAAGAAGGGACCATCCCATCCAGGAAATTCCCCAAAGCAACCATCCCAGACGATTGACGTTCATTCCTGTTTCTTCTCCTTGCCAAACACCAATGCCTCGGGCCGACGGTTCATGATATCGACGAACGTGCGGATGGCCCGCGAGGTCAGGGTCAATTCCCGGGTCAGTTCCAGCATGCGATAATTCAACGGCGCATCGGGATCGGCCAGATCGTTGAGATTCCCCATCAACCGGTCGGTCGAAGCCAAGGCCCGGGTAGCTGCCTGGGTGGCCTGGGCCAGGTCCCGTCCGAGGGGTTCGACCTTGCCGTCAAGACGGGCCATGGTCGTTTTCAGAGTGGCCAGGGCATCGCGCATGGCGCCCGCCGCTTCGAGGATTACCGGGGCGTTGACGGTCCGGTTCATGCCGGCCAGCGTTTCGTTCAGATTCCGGCCAATCTCCTCGGCGGGAAAGGTCGAAAGCTTTTTCAGCAATGCCGTCGCCGACGCGCTGATTTCATCCAGATTGGAAGGGACCGTGGGCAACTCCCGGTAACGTGTATCCCGTCCCACCCGATGGATCGGGGTATCGGGACGCATCACCAGATTGACGAACAACTGTCCGGTCAGATAATTGGCCGTTTCCAACTGCCCGCGCAATCCCCGATCGATCAATGTCTGGAGCAGATCGTTGGCCGATTCCAGCGAATTGCGATCATCGGCGTCGGCAACCCGTTCCGGTTCGAGTTCCACAAGAACCTCGATGCGAAAGGTCGTGTTGGCCTGGTCGAACTCCATGTGAATATCCCGAACCGATCCAATCTTGATGCCACGGAATTCCACCGGCGCCCCGGTTTTCAGACCACGGACCGAACCATCGAAATACATCACGCATGGAATTTTCTTGCGGTAGGCCGCTTCGGTAACGGCATTCTGATCCTCGAACAGGGTGAACAGGTGGCCGGTATGGACCGGTTCCAGAGGTTCCTGGGTTTCGGGCGTCTCGAAGGCGATCCCCCCCAACAGAAGCGCCGACAGGGATGAGGCGGTCACGCGCACGCCGTCGGCATCCACGGACAGATCGATACCGCTCACCTTCCAGAACCGACTGTTGGGCTTGACCCGCTCCTGGTAGGGTTCCTTGATGAAGGCATGAACGACCACGCCGTCCGAAGTGTTGTTCAGGTCGAACCCCAGCACTTCGCCGGCGGGGATCCCCAGATAATAGACCGGCGATCCCGCCGTCAGTCCCCCCAACCGTTCCGTCGCCAGACGTATCTTGGTACCCGCCGCGCCCGACCGGATCAGGGGCGGACTTTCCAACCCCGTGAACCATTCCTTGACCGGCCCCTCGGTCCCCGGTTCCATTTCGATGTAGGCCCCCGAAACCAGGGTTCCCAAACCCGAGACCCCCTGAAGGGACAGACGCGGCTGGACAACCCAGAACCTGGCATTGGCGGCGAGAAAATTTTCGGTCCCCGCCACCAGGCGGACCGACAGCTCCACCCGGGAAAAATCGGGGCTCAATCGCACCGATTCGACCCGTCCCACATCCACCGCCTTGTGACGCACCCGGGTCTTTCCCGCCTCGATCCCTTCGGCGGTACCGAAGGTGATGGTGATGAGCGGTCCCCGGGAGGAAAGGGTATCGTGGATCAACCATATCCCGACCGCGGCGACGATCAATGGTATCAACCAGAACAAAGACAGGGACCGCCCGGCGCTCCGGATCACCGGATCGACCGCGAACCCATCGCCCTGGATGGACCGTCCCCCATGTGTGGCATCATCGTTACCCTCGGTCGTGATCATCGGCGCGGTCCCAGATCAATCGTGGATCGAAGGCACGAGCGGCAAACAGGGTCAGGATGACCACCGCCCCAAAAAAGGAGACACCGATTTCCGGTTCGATGGTGGCCAGGGTCCCCATCTTGACCAGGGAAGCCAGGATCGTCACGAGAAAAATATCGACCATCGACCAATGGCCGAAGGTTTCCATCAAACGATAGAGAATCATCCGCTCCTTGAAACGTCCGTCGTGACCGCGCTGCACCGAAACCAGAAGATAGATCAGGATCATGATCTTGCCCAGGGGAACGACGACGCTCGCCATGAAGACGATCATGGCCAACGGCCACATGTCCTCCTCGATCAGGGCGATCACGCCGGAGAGAATGGTATTGGGTTCACCCTGCCCCAACCGGGTCACCGTCATGATGGGATACAGATTGGCGGGAACATAAAGAATGGCCGCGGCGAGTGTCAGGGTCCAGGTTCTTTGCAGGCTACGTGGTTTACGCCGATGCAGTGGCGCGCGACAACGGGGACAGGGATGTTTTTCCGGCGCCCGGGTCACCAGACCACAGGCATGACAGCGGATCAGCCCCGCTTTGCAACGCGACTCATGCAAGGTCATGACGCCGATGCGCCGCCATACATCGGCGCCATCCAGCGCGTGACCGGCGGCGGTGCTGCAAAACACAAGCCCACCAAGGGCATAGGTCGCGATCCCCGGCGTCACTGTCGCCAGATCGGCCAATTTGACCACCGCCACCATGACCCCAAGCATGTACACCCCGATCATCCCCCAGGGAGAAAACAATTCCGCTGCCCGAAACCACAACGCCGCCCCCGGCACACAATGCCCGAACGACAAGGGAAGCAAAACATAAAGCAGGGCGGAAAAATGCAACAATGGAAACAGAACACTCGTCAAAACGACCAGAACCACCACATCCCAAAGTCCATGTTGCCCCAGTTCCAAGGCCCCCTCCAGGAGGGTCATGGAGGTTTCACGCCCGCCCAGCCGCAGCATCAACAGGGGAGACACGTTGGCCATGGCAAAAAGAAGCGCCGCCGCCAACGTCAAGGAAAGGCAACGTTTCAAATGATCCGGTCGATGCCGCGCCAATACCCCGCCACAGCGCCGGCAGCAAGCCTCCTCTCCGGCGGCCAGAAGCGGTGGCCGGTGCAACAGGTCGCATTCGGGACAGGCAAGCCAGTGTTCTTCTTCCCGGACCGCCTCCGAAAGACGACAGGATGACCGTAATGCCATGTTCCAGGATTCCATCTCATGCATGAAACACCATCAGTCGCGCCATTTCAATGTGTACGAGAATCGAAAAGACCGCAAGGTCCGTCCGGTCGTCCCCGCCTACCCCGGATTCAAGGTATTCGGATTGCTTTTCTTGCGCTCTTTCTGAACCCCCTCGAAAACGGCGTTAAACTCGCGGAACAACGCCTTGTACTGTTCAGGATCACGGTAGGTTTTCTTGACGAAATGATCCGGCAGTTGCGGCAGGATGGATACGTCGGCCCAACCATTGGGCAAGGCAAAGGCATAATAGGGATATTCGGGGGGAACTTCGTGGACCAGGACCACGTTGATCCTCTGCCCCAGCGTCATCGCGGCATGGACACGATGCATGCCATCGTTGATCAAGGGCAGGGTACGTCCATCCGGTTCGCGTGACATTTCCACGATGGGGGGAATGAAGGGAATGGGACCCTCTTCTTGCGAAGAAATTCCGGAACGGGCCAGCCAGAACCACAATCCCCCTTCCAGGGCAAAAAGATCGATGCCCCGCTCCAGAAAGAGACGATGCAGATCGACAATCGTTCGGTGGTCGGCGTCGAGTACGTAACGTTGCGCCGGAAACAGGGTCCGCGGATCAACCCCACGCACCAGTTCCAGGCGGGAACGGGCGTAGATCAGGGGTTGACCATGACCGCGCAATCGGGTCGTCGCAAGACGGGCGAGCAATTCTTGTTCGTCGAACGTTTCGATACGGGTTATCTTCATGGTTGAACTCCCGCTCTATCGATGAATCGACCAAAGCGCTTCGATCATCTCGGTGCGCAACTGGTCGATTCCCGCCACGGTCCGATCCGGAGGCGGCATCGTTTTATTCAAGACGGCAATCAGATCGCTTCGTTCCTTCTCGGGGCGACTGAGAACCCAGATGGTCTTCATCCCCAGTTTCCGGGCCGGGGCAATATCATTTTCGTAGGTATCGCCGATCATGACGGCATCCCGAGGATCGATTCCGGTATGGCTCAGGGCCTTCCGATAAAGTTGGAGGTCCGGTTTCGAACACCCCAGGCGGCACGAGGCGAAAAGAGGGCAGTCCTGGTATTCCTCGGGAAACAATCGGGCAAATCCGGCCAGGAACGGTTCCCAGATGTTGGTGACGAAACCAAAGGGAATCCCCGCGTCCCGCAGCCGCCGAAGCCCCTCCCGTGATCCCGGCAGAGGATCGGCTTCATCCACCTGCCGTCGCCACAGATCGGCCACGATCGGAAAAGGATCGATGCCATGGACATCGAACCGCCGTGAAAGCCCCTGGGCCAGTTCGGCGGGATCGGCAAAAAAACTTTCGAACAACAGTCGGTTCAGCTCCGTTTTGGCCGAATCCGGCAACCCCAGGTGGCGCAGCAACCGTCGCCCCGGTCCCTCGGACGGACCGCCCATGAGGGTAAATCCTATATCCAGAAAAACAAACATGAAATCCTTACGGAGAAAAACAAAAACCCTGGGGGAAATCCTCCAGACCCCTTTTTTCTTTCAATCATTTTCCCGCCATCTCCCCCTCACGGCAGCCGCCGAAACATATCCGTCACCGAGGATACCGCAATCAAAGTCATTTTCTGGGTCTCCGCAACATGTTTCATGCACTTTTCCGGCAACAACGCCCGCTCGAAGCCCAATTTTTCCGCTTCGCGCAAACGGGTCGAAACATGACGCACCGCACGCACCTCTCCCCCCAAACCAATCTCGCCGATGACCACCAGGGCCGGATCAAGGCTCAGATTTTTCAACGATCCGAACAACGACGCCGCCACCGCCAGGTCCGCCGCCGGTTCCGTCACCCGAAATCCACCCGCAATGTTCAAAAAGATGTCATGGTTGTGAAATCCCAGACCCGACCGTTTTTCCAAAACCGCCGTCAACATCGCCAGACGATTGGGATCCCATCCCAGGGTGTTGCGCCGCGGTTGCGGCAGAACGCTCGGCGCCACCAAGGATTGAATCTCCACCAGGACCGGACGGGTCCCCTCGATCCCCGGAAACACCACCGACCCCGCCGCACCCCGAATCCGCTCCGACAGGAACAACTCCGAAGGATTGGCCACCTCCTTCAACCCGCTTTGCGTCATCTCGAAGACGCCGATTTCATTGGAGGGACCGAAACGGTTCTTGACCGCCCTCAGGATACGGTAATCATGTCCCCGCTCCCCCTCGAAATAAAGGACCGTATCCACCATGTGTTCCAGAACCCGCGGTCCGGCGATCTGGCCATCCTTGGTCACATGGCCCACCAGAAACACCGCCATGTTGCGGTTCTTGGCCAGATGAATCAACTGCCCGGCACATTCCCGGACCTGATTGACCGTCCCCGCCGCCGACGGCGACGATTCACTGGCAAGGGTCTGAATCGAATCGACAACCAGAATTTCAGGCCCGACCTCCTCCACCGCCTGCCGCACAACCTCCAGACGGTTTTCCATCAGGACCGGAAACCGTTCGCCCTTCACCCCGAGACGATCGCCCCGTTGTTTCAATTGTTCCACCGATTCCTCTCCGGAAACATACAAAACCGGCCAGGAATGGGAAAACCCCGCCAGGGTTTCCATGAGCAGGGTCGATTTGCCAATACCCGGGTCGCCCGCCACCAACACCACCGAACCAGGGGTCAGACCGCCCCCCAATACCCGATTCAGCTCCGCACCGGAACCGATCAACCGTTTGAACGATTCCTCCGACCGGACCTCGGACAATGGTTGTGGCCGTGCCGCCACGACCGGTCCCCCCTTGCGCCGGGCGCCACCCGTCGAACCCGGACGAAATTCCTTGATGGTGTTCCAGGCATCGCACACACCGCAACGGCCCTCCCAGCGCACCGAGGAAGCGCCACAGGATTCACAGAAAAATTGTGGTTTGTCTTTTTCCCGGCTCATGGACCCTGGGCAATCGGAATGGTGAGAAGATTCGGGAAAAGGCGGTATTCCCCGAGTTCGCAGCTGAACATCACGCCCCAACCGTCCGTTATCCGGTCCAGTCCATGGATGTACCGGCAACCGACCCGACGCTTCGGGTTATTCGGGTTATTTGACCACCCGGAGCTTTGGTCGCGACCTGCCCGGTCCCGGTTCCGGCGGGTTGGTACCACCACTGCCTTCGATTACCGTAAGGGTCGGCCCCCCTTTGGACACTTCGGAGGACCCGGAGGCGTGCTGTTGCGGCTGGCCCTTGACCGGCCACTGGTCGTCATCCGGCAAAGGCTTGAGTGGCCCCGTCGGATAGGCGCCATGCTGCTGACGGATGATGGGCGGAATGGATTCCTGCCACAGGACACCATGCCCCGAATCGGGATTGAAGGCGCTCCAAAGGGCGGTATAGGGGATGATGCAATAATGAGGTATGCCGCCAAAACGAAGCTCCGACTCGATGGCCACCGGCCCGATTTCGATGGGCTGGGGCATATTGACGTTGATGACCAGCATCAGGCCAGGATCCGAAGCAAAGCGGCGCGGAACCTCCACCCCCTGACAGGTGGCATCCAGACACAGCATCACCCGACCTTCATGTTCCAGAAGGCGCTGCACCACCCGGGCTTTTTCTCTTGCAAGATTTTCTTTCATGGCCAGACACAGATAACCATTTTATCGCCCGCCGTCAATACGAATGCAGCGAAATCGCCTCACCGAACCGCGCCGAAATGGCCCCGGTTCAACCGGCCCCTCCAGTGCGCCGACCCAGGGCCGACAAACGTTCCCACTCCGACAGATAGTCCAGCAGATGCGGTCTTCCCACCCCCTCTGTCCGGATCAATTCCCGTACCATATCCTGTTCCCTGGCATATTGCGCCGCATCGAACAATCCAATGAGATGGCCCATCCGCAACCAGATCAGATAGGTCGTCAAGGCGTCGAATTCGTTGTAGGCGATGATCGCCTCCAGTCGGCCTTCGAGCCATAACCGCGGTACATCGTCACCATGAGTATCCATCTTGCCGGGTATTCCCGACAACACCGCCAGTTCATGCAACGAAGGCGTCCCCGGTCCCCAACCCGGAGCGGCATGGTCCTTGAGATCGACATGCCATTCCCCCCCCTTGACAAAATAATCGACCCCTTCCCAGGGCTTGTTGGGGCGACGGGCAAAGCCGGGCAGATGAAGGCCGTGAATGATCCCCCGCTGCACGAGAATCCGCAAATCCGCCGCCAAGGAATTGAATCCCACCAATTGCGGTTGCCGATCCCCCAAAGCCCCGAGGAATGTTTCGACGATCGACCGCTCCGAGGTTTCGACACGGTGTCCGCCCTCGGCCTTCGGCAACGCCAGAAGCCGCAGTTGCACCCGGCCATCGCGATGGGCCTGTCGCTGCACCATGGCAATCGATACCAGACGGCACATCACCGTCTTGAGGTAGGGGGTGGGATCCTCATCGGTCGCGCCATTGCGGCGCCACATCTCCCGCATGATCGACGCATCATCCAGATCATCCGCCAACCCATAGAGCACCCGTCCCGCATCTGGATCGGGAACCCACTCGGCATCGAAAGCCCATACCAGATTCTTGACCGATTTGAACACGTCCTTGCACCTGTTCCGAGTGATTGTCCCGGCACCGCCACCGGGTCATGATTCATTTGGCCGCGAAGGCTTTCCTGAACCAACCGTGAACCCGGTCCATGGCCGGCATATCCTCCTTGGGCGGCAGCGGGGCGCCGGGAAAATTCAATGTTTCGATGGGAAACTGGGCCAGGAAGAGAAGCTGCCGCGTCGCCAGTTCGGTCATCAATTCCAGAGGCTTTCCGGTTTCCGGAGGTTTGGCATTGGCCGTTCCCACGACCGCCGCGGTCGCGGCTGCCGCGCCGATGAATCCCCCCGAGGAAGCCGCCCCCGAGGCCACCATGATCGTGCCCATGGTGATTCCCTTCTCCGCCGCGTCATCACGCGCCACCGGCGCCGAGGAGACCCGGATCCGCAGATTGCGGACCAGTTGTCCCCGCGAAACGATATAGACATCCCAATCCACCACTCCGGGACCCGCGGCACTGCTGTTCTTCAGGATCCGCGGTGAAATCCACAGAACCGCCGGCCACCCCCCTTCCCTGCTCCGAACCAGGGCCTGTTCCAGATTATAGACAGGGACCCATTCGGGTACCAGGTATTCCGCCAGATTTCCCGGCATCAACTGTTTGAATACGTCCCGGGTATAGTCCTCCAGGATCTCTTCCTGCCCGGCGATGGTGCGCGAAATGGGCAGCATGTGCAATTCATCGAAGGGGGCATGACTGGTCCCCAACCCCGCCGTCGCCTCCCAGCAGACCTCGACCCCGGGATAGGGAAACTCGCACCCCTTGCGATGCAGCGGACTGGCAACCGCCGCCGTCATGATCATCCCCAACATGATCGCCGATGCCGTCACCTGGAAAATCAGTTGGTTTCGTCTCGTCATGTGTGCATCCCCTGGTTATCGCCACGATCCGGTCCGATCCGGGATCAAGGCATGTCCTCCACGTGCTCTTGCCCGCGAATCATGCAACAATCAAACCAGTTCCCCGACCTCCCACGTTCCGGCACGATCGCTCCAACACCCGTCAATTTCCTTGACATTTCCTTGCGTCCAAGTGATCACCCGTTCAATAACAGAAATTGACCCATCCTGGAAAAAACCATTCTGGGGAAAGAAAATATCATGTAATCTGATGACATCCGCCGAAAAACAGCCCAGAGCCAGAAACCATGGAAACAACCCCGATCGAAGAGACCGTTCAACAGCAGCTCGAAGCGCAGCTCAAGGAATTGTTGGACGACGCGGAATCCCGACCCTTTGTCGCCCCCAGCGTCCACCTGAGCGAGGAGTCGAACAAGGCGGCCGAGATCAAGAAACTGGCAAAGAAACTTGTCGCCAGCGCCCTGGAAGATGCCCGGATGGGACGCAAGGTCGTCATGAAACCCATCCACGACCTCACCGGGAAAATGATGGAATCCCTGCTCAACAACGATGATGCCCTGCTCAATTTCAGCCTGATCAAACGGCGCGACGACTACCTGTTTCAACATTCGGTCAACGTCGGCGTGTTCCTGATGGCGGTCGCCCGGTCGCTCGGTTTCGAGGAAAACGCCATCATCGCCTCCGGCATTGGCGGGATGATGCATGACATCGGCATGGTGCGCATTCCCGAGGACATCTACAACAAACCGACCAAACTCACCGAGTATGAATTTCGTCAGGTGCAAAAACATGTCGAACTCGGCCATCGCCTGCTGGCGCGCACTCCGGGCGTTCCCGACCTTGCACTGTTGATCGCCGGGGGCCATCATACCCGCCTCGACGGTTCCGGATATTCCCTGAACCATGCCCAGGGAAAATACACCCGGATCCAACAACTTTCCGCCATCGTCGATATTTACGACGCCCTGACCTCCCACCGTCCCTACCGCAGGGCCTGGGCCGCCACCAATGCCCTCAAGAAAATCCACGAAATGTCCATCCGCGGACAACTCAGCCCCGAACTGGTCCAGATTTTCATCCGTCACATCGGAATTTTTCCGGTCGGATCGGTGGTACGCCTGGAAAACCAGTTGATCGGATTGGTCGTCCAGACCAATCGCAATCACCTGCTCTATCCCAGGGTCCGTCTCCTCGTGGACGCACGTGACAAAAAAACGATCGAGCCCCGCGAGGTCGATCTCATGGAATGGCGCGACAAACAACAAGGATATGTCATCATCTCCGGCGAGCAACCCGAAGATTGGGGCATCGATCCAGAGTCGGCCCTGCCGCACCCGGAACACTGATGCCGACACGGCAAACACCCGACGGTATCGCCTCTGCCACGAAATGCCCAGATTACAGGCCGGTCGATCCAGGACGGGGCAGTTCGATGGTCAAGGTCGTCCCCTCCTCCTCGGAACTGGTCATGGCGATGCTTCCCTTCAACGTTTCGGCGATCAGCCTGGCCGAGTAGGTTCCAAGCCCGGTGCCAAATTTTTTGCCGAAGGTGACGAATTTCTCGAAAAACCGATCCCGAATGCCGGGATCGACCGCCTGGGCATTGTGAATCGTCACCCGCGCCTTGTCCGACGTCGTGGTCATGGCAATCGTGATTTTCTCTCCGGGACGGGCGGCTTCGACGGCATTCTTGACCAGGTTGGCCATCATGGAATAGACCAACAGCTCCTCCCCGAAAAAGATGAACCGATCCCCTTTCGCCACGGGCTGTCCATCAAGGGTGATCTCCATGGTCGCCTTGGCCCGCTGGATCTGCTGGGCCAGTTCCCTGAGAATCCGGTGGATCACCGCAATCATGTCGATGAGTTCCGGATTCAATTTATAGGTCCCCTGTTCCATCTGGAACAGGTACAACGACAGATTGACCATGTGCAGGGCGCGATAGCCGCTATCCAGGATGATTTCCAAGCCCCTGCGGGTGTTCTCGTCCAGATTGGTATGCTCCAGAAGCATGTCGGCAAAACTGACGATCCCCGCCAAGGGTGTTTTCAGATCATGGCGGGTGATGTGCTCCACCGAGGCCCGCAACCGATCGGCCTCTAGGAGTTTTTCGTGTTGCCGCGCCAACTGACGGGAAGCCTCCTCGGCCTTGATCTTGGCCTGGGTCAGTTGTTCTTCCTGATTGAAACGGATGATGGCACTGGAAATGGTGCTGGCAATGGCACGAAAAAAGGTCATTTCCTGTTCATCGAACTGCCATCCCGGAACCGGATTGAGGTGCAACACCCCGAGAAGGGACTCCTCGGTAACCAGTGGTATGCAGCAATCCCGGTGCTCCTCCCGTCCTTGCGGATGGAGGGTATGCTGCGCGTCCACCCGCTCGGAAACGATCATCTGGCGGGTCATCGCCGCCTGCCCGCACAGGCATTGACCCAAAGCAAGGTTCTGACACAGATTCACTTGGTCGCGACTCATGTTGACGTGCGCTGCCAGGCGCAGCTGCCTTTCCCGGTCGTCCCAAAGAAAGATCGCCCCCCGGTCTTCGATCGGCAACCACGGCGCCGCCGTCAACACATAGATGACCTCGTCCAGATATTCGACCAGGGTCAAGGGCTCCAGGGACAATTGCAGCAAGCGGTTGATGATCACATTGATCTGCTGAACCGTCATGATCATCTCCTGGGTCTCCCCTGCGATCGATTCCTCGTGCATGGCCTGATCATCCACGTCGATGGTGATTGTCCCTTCGTATTCGCCCCGACCCCATTGTGACGTTTCCACGGATCATGAATCAAATAGAAAATGATGGTCATTCATGGATTTCTGATTTGTCATGTGTTTCAAGTTCCCGGGATTCCTGGTGAATACGGCTGGAAAGGGGGGTATCCTGACGAAAATATTTGGCCCCTTTTTTGTCTCCGTAGGGACGATCGGTCGGGGAAGAGAGGGTTTCAAAGGAGATGGCGCCGATGCGCAATCCCGGTTTGAGCGCCAGAGGAAGGCGTCCGGCATTGAAAAATTCGAAGGTGATATGGCCATCCCAACCGGGATCGATGGAATGGGCGGTGATGTGAACCATCAGTCCGACCCGGGCCAGGCTGCTCCTGCCATCGAGCCAACCGACCAGGTCGTCGGCGATGCGGACCCGCTCGCGGGTCATCCCCAGAGCGAATTCACCCGGATGCAGAAAAAATTGTTCCTGTCCCTCGATGACCAGCCGTTCCATCCCCTCCCGAGCCACATGGCACAGGCTTTCCTGATCGGAAAGGTCGAGGAAGGGAATCTTGATATGGCGAAATGTCTGAAAAACGTTGCCCAGACGAACATCAATCGAAAACGATCCAAAACATTCCTCCGTGGGGAGGGGATCGATGACGATCCGTCCCTGTTTCATGGCCGCCAGAATGTCCCGATCGGATAATCGCACGGAATGTTCCCGAATTTATCGTTACCACGAAACCGCAATCATCGACGGGAGTCCTGGGCTGGCCTGCTGGGAAATCTGCTTGATCTTTTCCGCGCCGAGAATTTTCTTGCTCCATCTTTATCTGGATGGGAAGAATGGGCGAAACTTCGATGACGATGGTGGCAATCCGATGATGGCGGGAGCGACGGGACTTGAACCCGCGACCTCCGGCGTGACAGGCCGGCATTCTAACCAGCTGAACTACGCCCCCGTTGAATCGAGACTATAGCGATCGTTCCATCAATCCGCAAGGCAAAAAGGCTCATTTCAAGAAAGATTGGCCGCGGTAGCACCTTTTGGATCGACGTGTACTTCAAAGGTAATTGTCCGGCCAGGGAACCAGGCGATGGTTGGCCAGATGGCTTCGGATCGTCAATGGCGAAACACTGAAATGCTCCCCGGCCTCCTCAATACGCTCCTCATCCGCAAGCGCCCCGCCCAGAAACTCCTTCAGTGCCTCGATGGGAACCAGGAATTCGGCGGCGAAGGCCCGCTGCATTTTTTGTCGCGCCGTTTTGGCATCGGTGGCAGGCAACCATCGATCGCCGGACGGTGCCATCAACGCATCACCCATCCATCGAGCGACCTCGAAACGCCTTTCCGTGCAACTTTTGCTCCGAAAGAAAAGACGACTCCGCTGCTCGCCTTCCCCCTTGATCGCCAAACCCAAAGGGGCACCGGCCATGGGGGCCTCCTTGCCATTCAATTCCCGTTCCGTGAACTCCATGATTTGCGTCAAACAACCACTCGTGACGGGCCTCGAATCGAGGCCCAACCGCCGATGTGATGCCTGCGCCCAATCCCAACCCCTTTTCCAGGGAGGATCCGCGGCCCCAGGCATTCCCGACAGTTCATCCCGCAGCTTGAATAATTCAGAAAGGCGGACCGGAACGCCGGATGTATCAGCAGTCCCCCTCCGGATTCCCTTCAGAAGTTCACCAGGTCGCATACCGGCACATGCGGCGGCAACCTCGATGACAGCCTCCGGACCCGCTTCCAGGGAGAGCCCCTGAAAATCATCCATGACATCATCCGGCGCTTCGTCAGACTCCCACCCCAGCAAGGCTTCCATTCTGCGATACGCAGCCGTTTCCGGATCGACTCGTTCTCCGGTCACCTCCCGCCACAGCATCCGCAACGGTGTTTCGCGGATTCCCGAATCTTCCAGGCGGTCGATGACGGTCTGGATAAACGTCGCAATGCCCTCGGTAAAACCGGCAACCGGCATGGATGTTACGAATCGGTTCAAATATCGAATGGGTTCGGGGACATCCAGATCGGGAGGGGTGCATCGGACGGTGACCATGGCACCGTCCGGTTCAAACCGAAGAGGAGGCCAAAGGAAACCATGACCCGCGCCACGCATTTCGTGCGCCAGACGCCAACCGACATCGGACCGCTGTTCCGACAGCGACTCCCAATGCAGCCGCCACCAGGAAGATACCAGCCACAAGGCCAGTGGGTAGGCAGAAAGCGGGACCGACTCTTCGACCGTCCGGGTCCAATCATTGAAAACCTTTGTTGCCAGATGACCATTGACGCGAACGTACAAATGCGCGGACGTATGACAAATCGGATCGGAACCGTGATCCGGAGTCAACCACCGAGGTTCAATGACAAGGGAAGCGTTCACGACTTACCCCAACGTTCCAGAGCCTCGCGGCGAAAAGGATCTCCCTCAGGCATGGGATATCCATGGTAGACCCCCTGGGTCTCGTTCTCCAACTGGGCCTCGAACGGCACCCCTTGATCGCTCACGGCCCAGACATTCTTGGGCCACTTCTCTATTGAGTGTAAGAGTGGTAGGCGGAACAGGGTTTGAACCTGTGACCTCCGGCTTGTAAGGCCGATGCTCTCCCGGCTGAGCTATCCGCCCCTGCGCCCTGGACCTCGACCTCAGGCGACAGCGTCCTTCAATCCCTTGCCGGGGCGAAATTTTGGTTGTTTGGCGGCGGGGATCTGGATTTCGGCCCCAGTACGCGGATTGCGTCCGGTACGGGCAGCCCGCTCCGACACGCTGAATGTCCCAAAGCCCACCAGGCTGACCTGATCGCCCCCCTTCAAGGCCCCCTCGATGGCACCCACAACGGCGTCGATGGCATCCGAGGATTGGGCCTTGGTCAGCCCCGTCCTGGCAGCCACGGCATCTACGAGTTCGGTTTTGTTCAAAGGTCAGCCCTCCCCATTTTTGTCCTCAATGATTGGCCCCAACAAAGAAGCCCCCGTTATGGTCCGACGTGTGAATGGCGGCATAAAGACCATTCCAGTCTTGTACTTACGGTTGGTATAAAACGCAAGGGCGTCTGGTGTCAAGTGTTGCTCTCAAGTGACTCAGTGGGTAATGGAAGGGGGGTCCACATGGGCGATTTCCTCGGGAAGAACGGCTGGAGCCACCTTTTCCACCGGTTCCCCACTCTTGACCGTCGCTATTTCACGGATCAGGGCCATTTTCAACACCTCATCCATGTGATTGACGGGATGGACCTCGATGTCCCTGAGAATCGACAGGGGAATTTCCTTCAAATCCTTGACATTTTCATGGGGAATCAGCACATGGCGAATACCGGCGCGGTGCGCCGCCAGCAGTTTTTCCTTGAGCCCGCCAATGACCAACACCCGCCCCCTCAGAGTGATTTCCCCCGTCATGGCGACATCCTTGCGCACCGGGATGCCGGTCAGGATGCTGGCAATGGTCGTCGTGATGGCGATTCCCGCCGAAGGCCCATCCTTGGGAGTCGCCCCTTCGGGGACGTGAATGTGAAAATCATGCTTCTGAAAAAAATCATCCCCGATCATCCCCCAGTCCTTCGACCGGGAACGGGCGTAGGTCATGGCCGCCTGCGCCGATTCCTGCATGACATCCCCCAGCTTGCCGGTAATGGTCAGCTTGCCCTTGCCATCGAGAATCGAGGCCTCGATGGAAAGCAGTTCCCCACCCACTTCCGTCCACGCCAGTCCCGTCGTGACCCCGATCAGATCGGTCTCTTCCGCCAAGCCAAAACGATATTTCTTGACCCCCAGGAACTTGCCCAAGCCCTTGGCGCCAATGGTCATCCCGACACGCCCCTCCTCGGTCAGAAGGATTCGCGCCGTCTTGCGGCACAGGCTGGCGATCTCACGCTCCAGATTCCGCACCCCCGCTTCGCGGGTATAATAACGGATGATGTCGATGATCCCCCCCTCGGACAGATGAAACTCCCCATCCTCAAGGCCATGCGCCTCCATTTGCTTGGGAATCAGATACTTCAACGCAATGCGCAACTTCTCCTGCTCGGTGTAGCCCGCCAGACGGATCACCTCCATCCGATCGAGCAAAGGCCGGGGAATGTTGAGACTGTTGGCGGTCGTCAAAAACATCACCTGGGAAAGATCGTAATCGACCTCCAGGTAATGATCGTTGAAGGTATTGTTCTGTTCCGGATCCAAAACCTCCAACAAGGCCGAAGAAGGGTCGCCACGGTAGTCGGAACCGACCTTGTCGATCTCGTCGAGCAGAAAAAGAGGATTGTTGGAACCCGCCTTCTTCATCGACTGGATGATCTTTCCCGGCAACGAACCAATGTAGGTCCGGCGATGGCCGCGAATTTCCGCCTCGTCGCGGATTCCCCCCAGGGACATCCGGACATATTCCCGCCCCGAGGCCCGGGCGATCGACTTGGCCAGCGACGTCTTGCCCACCCCCGGAGGACCCACCAGGCACAAAATCGGTCCCTTGATCTTCTTGACCTTCTGTTGCACCGCCAACTGTTCCAGAATCCGTTCCTTGACCTTTTCCAGCCCCCAGTGATCCTCTTCGAGAATCTCCTCCGCCTCCTTGAGATCATGCTTGAGTTCGGTGGACTTGCTCCAGGGAAGCGAAACCAGCCAATCGACATAGTTGCGCACCACCGTCGCCTCGGCGGACATAGGCGCCATCTGCTTGAGTTTCTTGAGCTCCCCTTCCGCCTTCGCCTTGGCCTCCTCCGTCATCCCCACCTCGTTGATGCGGGTGGCCAGATCGTTCAATTCATCCTTGTCGTCATCGCGATCGCCAAGCTCCTTCTGGATCGCCTTCATCTGTTCGTTCAGATAATAATCGCGGTGACTTTTTTCCATCTGCCGTTTGACACGCCCGCGAACCCGTTTTTCCACCTGCAATACATCGATTTCCTGCTCCAATGCCAGCAGCAACCGTTCCAGGCGGTCATACACCGTGTCCAGTTCCAACAACTCCTGCTTGTCGGGAACCTTGAGATTGATATGGGTCGCGGCAATGTCGGCAAGACGTTCCGGGTCCTCCAGCGATTGGAAGGTCATCAACACTTCCGGAGCGAGCTTCTTGTTCAGTTTGGCGTAGGCCTCGAACTGCGCCACCACCGTGCGCATGATGGCGCGGGTCTCGGTCTGATTGCCCGCCTTGGTCGGAATCCCTTCCGCCTCCACCAGAAGATAGGGCTCGAATTGCAGATAACGCTTGATGCGCATCCGCCGGTTCCCCTCCACCAACACCTTGACCGTATTGTCAGGCAATTTCAAAACCTGAAGAATCGATCCCTCGACACCGATGTCATAGACGTCGGCATCCTCGGGGGTATCGGTGGCAGGATTTTTCTGCGTGACCAGCAGAATCTTGCGGTCCTCCTCCTTGGCAGTCACCGCATCCAGCGCCCGTATCGACCGATCCCGTCCCACGAACAAAGGTACGATCATCTGCGGAAAGACGACAATATCACGCAATGGCAGAACCGCAATGCGAACGGTGTTGGCCAGTGCGCCGGGTGACGTGATCATGGTGTGGCCTTTCTCAAGCCTGGGCCTCCATCTGTCGCTCTTCATAGATCAGCAGAGGTTTGGCTTCGTTGTCGATGGCTTCCTGATTGACCACCACTTCCCGAACATCGGGCAGTGACGGTACATTGTACATGACATCAAGCAGAACCGTTTCCAGGATTGCCCGCAATCCGCGGGCGCCGGTCTTGAGTTTTACCGCCTTGCCGGCCACCGCCTTGACCGCGTCCGCCGTGATCGTCAGCCGGACCCCTTCGAGTTCCAGGAGTTTCCGATACTGTTTGATCAGGGCATTCCTGGGTTCCTCCAGAATGCGGATCAATGCCGCCTCATCCAGGTCGGTCAGGGTCGCAATCACCGGCAACCGACCGACGAACTCGGGAATCAGACCGAACTGGATCAGGTCTTCCGGTTCCAGAAGCGGCAGAAGATCGTTGATTTCCCGGTCCCCGGCGGTAAACTTGACCTCCGCGCCAAAACCAATGCCGTGATGCTTGTTGGAGCGACGCTCGATCACCTTGCCCAGGCCGTTGAACGCCCCACCGCAAATGAACAAAATGTTCGAGGTGTCTACCTGAAGATATTCCTGCTGCGGATGCTTGCGTCCCCCCTGGGGTGGCACGTTGGCGACCGTCCCTTCGATAATCTTCAACAGCGCCTGTTGCACCCCCTCCCCCGAAACATCGCGGGTGATCGAGGGATTGTCGGACTTGCGCGAGATCTTGTCGATCTCGTCGATGAACACGATCCCCTTCTGCGCCTTCTCGACATCATTGTCCGCCGCCTGCAACAGCCGCAGAATGATGTTTTCCACATCCTCGCCCACATATCCCGCCTCGGTCAGGGTCGTGGCATCGGTGATGGTGAAGGGAACGTCGAGAATACGCGCCAGGGTCTGCGCCAGCAACGTCTTGCCCGATCCGGTGGGACCGACAAGCAATATGTTGGACTTGGCGATTTCCACCTCGTCCTTGCCGCCGACGTCCACCCCCAACCGCTTGTAATGATTGTAGACCGCAACCGCCAGGACCTTCTTGGCATGCTCCTGGCCGATGACATGGTCGTCGAGGATCTCATTGATTTCCAGCGGCGTCGGAATCCCGATCTTGCGCTTGTCCTCTTTGCCCGGCCCCTTCTCCTCGGTGATGATGTCCTGGCAAAGATCGACGCATTCATTGCATATAAACACGGACGGTCCGGCTATGAGCTTGCGTACCTCATGCTGTGTCTTGCCGCAAAAGGAACAATGAAGAACGCTTCCTGATTCCGATCTTTTCTTCGCCATGATGTCTCTCGATCTGAAAGTGCCGTCTTCCATCCGCGACGGGGCGTTGAACGTGACACCGCCCCGTCATCGATCCGGTGGTGCCTCCCTTTTTTCGATCACCTTGTCGGCCAGCCCGTAGTCACAAGCCTCCTGACCGCTCAGGAAATAGTCCCGCTCGGTATCCTTGGCGATCCGACGCAGCGGTTGCCCGGTATGCTTGACCAGAATCCCGTTCAAACGTTCCCGAACCTTGAGCATTTCCCGGGCATGAATCTCGACCTCGGTCGCCTGCCCCTGGTAGCCTCCCAGAGGCTGGTGGATCATGACCCGTGAATTGGGAAGAACCAGGCGTTTGCCCGCAGCTCCGGCCGCCAGCAATACCGCCCCCATGCTCGACGCCTGACCCAGGCACAAGGTGCCGACATCGGGACGGATGAACTGCATGGTATCATAAATGGCCAAGCCTGCCGTGACATGCCCTCCGGGAGAGTTGATGTACAGGTGGATGTCCTTCTCCGGATTCTCCGACTCCAGAAACAAAAGCTGCGCAACCACCAGATTGGCGACGTTGTCGTCGATGGCGCCAATCAGAAAAATCAAACGCTCCTTCAAGAGCCTCGAATAAATGTCGTAGGCCCGCTCACCGCGGTTGGTGGTTTCCACCACCATTGGAACCAGGTTCATCCATCACCTCACAACGTTCCCATTGCAGGATTCGAACCAATGAATCCCTGTCAACACAACCTGTCCCCATCGAACAGAATCCACCCCTGACAACCGACTCCCGCCAGTCTCTCCGCGATGACCGATCCCTGGGCGTTCCTGTTGCCCGGGAAAAAGGATCCCCATCGGCAGACTTTTCCCACCTCAGCGTCGCTTGCCACCCATCAGTTCATCCAGGGTACAGGGTTCCTGGGTCACCGTGCTGTTTTTGACGATCCACTCGATCACCATCTCCTGAAGCACCGCGTGGCGCAAGGAATCCATCCGTTCCCGATTGTCCCGCACCATGCGCCGCACCTCGGCGGACCGATCCCCAAAGGCCAGGGTCATTTCATTCAACCGATCCTCGACCCGGGTTTCGTCCACTTCGACCTTTTCCTTGTCGGCGATACGCGCCAGCAGCAGCTCCAAACGCACCTGGTCTCCCGCCGAATCGCCAAAAAGACCCAGCAACCGGGCGTCATCAAGCCCCATTCGCGAGACATCAATCCCCTGGGCCTGATAATCCCGTTTCATCTGGGCCAGCATGTTCCTGCGCTGACGTTCCTCCAGACGGCTTGGAATCTCGAACACATTGGCCTTGAGCAAAGCCTCGTGGACACCCGTTTGAACCTTCTTCTCCACCGCGACCCGGACATCCTGTTCCAACCGTTCCCGAATCATTTCCCTGAGCCGGACCAATCCCCCCTCGGCAACACCTGCCTTTCGCGCCAGTTCATCGTCGATTTCCGGCTTGACCGGAACACGGACCTCATGAACGGTGCATTGAAACACCGCATCCTTCCCCGCCAGTTCCTTTTTTCCATATTCGGAAGGAAAGGTGACCTTCACCTCGCGACGGTCCCCCCCCCGGGCTGACAGCAGTTGATCCTCGAAACCGGGAATGAATTGTCCACTCCCCAATTCCAAGACATACTTATCCGCCTTGCCACCGGCAAAAGGAGCACCGTCGATGAACCCCTCGAAGTCCATGACCACCTGATCCCCGGTAACCGCCTCCCGTCCGGGAACCGCATCGAAACGTCCGTGACTCGACTGGATCTCGCCCAATACCCTGTCGATGTCCTCCCCTGTAATATCCACCTTGGGCTGGCTCAGGGACAGGCCGGTATAGCCGGTCGGTTCGATTGTCGGAAAAATCTGAATGTTGGCGGTAAAGGAAAACTCCCTGCCCCGTTCCAGCGTCCCGAAGGACAATTCCGGCTGATCGACCGGATTCAGATTGTGCCGCGTCAAGGCTTCGGGAAAACTTTCGCGAAAAAATTCCTCGGCGATGGCACTGGTCAGGTGATCCTTGAAACGCGATTCGAGAATCTTTCTCGGGATCTTGCCGGGACGAAACCCGGGCAGGCGAACCGTGGTGGCGAGTCGGGCAAGTTCCTGGTCGATCCGCCGGTCCACTTCCGCCGACGGCAGGACAAACTTCAGTTCCCGATCAAACGTGGCTTTTTCTTCGATGGTGACTTCCATGTATTCTTGCTTTGGCTGGTCGTTGCTGGAAAATTCAGAATAACCTTCCGGAATTGTATTTTCAACGGAATCGTGACAACAAGGGCATTTATCTTCCCTTCGGGCACCGTGGTCCAAGCCCGACACGCCATTATCTTGAAAAAAAGAATTCTTCCCACCTCCGGATCGTGCGACCCATCCCGTCCCTTCGGGGGGCACAAGACGGAATGGGTCGTTGCGGCGCGGCCTGTCTTCTCCTGGAACTCAGGCGCTTCAATCCGCGGGGTGTCAACCCGTTCAGGCGAGAATATCCACACTCCCCAGGTGCGCACCGCCGGGAACAGAGGGAGGATTGCGCGCGGCGCGGGCATTGGCACGGATTTCCGCCGAATCCTGCGCCGGAGTGAAATGGGCATTGCGGCTCGACCGCCGGGTCTCTCCGGCAAGTTCGGGCGGGGTGGTGCGGGGATTTCGGCTCGCCTGCTGGACATCATCCGCTTTTTCACGCGGCGTCACCCGGGCTTCATTGTTGGCCGTCTTGGTCCCCTGGGCCAGTTTTCCGACATCTCCGGCAAAAAAATTAAGCATTGGGCCATTGGCATTCTGCAGGACGGGGCTGGACAGTTCACCGATCGATGGCATGGCGGCGTGACTCCTTTGTTCGGTCTCCCGACGTCAGAAAGACAATCCTCGCTGAAATCGGGGTGGCTTGAAAAATTCGACGATTTCGTGACCACATTTTAATGAAAGTGTAATGGCATAATTATGGAAAGTCAAGGCAGCCCCTCCCCGTCCTATGCCGACGGCAGGAGAATCCACCCTTGAAATCCACTTTGACTTGAGTTGCCGCATCATAACAGAGGCAGGGACCGGACAGTAGGAAAAACGTCCCATGATTGTCGATCCGATGCCACTTCCCGGTGACCACGCCTTCCGTCACGACTCAGGTCTGTTCACACGGAACGGGCCGCTTGGACGGTATTGGCCAGCAGCATGGCGATGGTCATCGGACCGACCCCTCCCGGAGAGGGGGACACGGCGCCCGCCCGGGGATAAACGGAGGCAAAATCGCAGTCACCGCAAAGGGATCCATCGGCAAGCCTGTTGGTACCGACATCGATGACGGTGGCTCCCTCCCGGATCCATTCTCCCGGGACGAATCGAGGCCGACCGATGGCGGCAACGACAATTTCTCCCTGGGCCACGACCCGATCCAGATTCCTTGTTCGGGAATGGCACAGGGTCACGGTGGCGTTGGCCTGCAACAGCAACATCGCGACCGGTTTGCCGACAATGTTGGAACGACCGAGAACGACGGCGTGTTTTCCGGCGCAATCGACCCCGGCAGACTCGATAAGGGCCATCACCCCCAACGGAGTGCAAGGGCGAAGACCGGGACGACCAATCGCCAGAAGACCTGCGTTGGCAGGATGAAACCCATCCACGTCCTTGGCGGGGGCGATGGCTTCGATAATCCGGGCCTCGCGAATCTGGGATGGCAGCGGCAATTGAACCAGGATTCCATGGACCCGTGGATCTTCATTGAGAGTCGCCACGCATTCGAGAAGTTGTTTTTCGGAAGTATCGGCGGAGAGTTCGTGTGCGAACGAGTCGATTCCGACCTCGGCGCAGGCTTTCTTTTTCATCCGCACGTAGACCTCGGATGCGGGATTGTTGCCCACCAACACCACGGCAAGACCAGGAACGATGTTTCGTTCTTCCTTCAGCGCCGCGACCTCCCTGGCCAGACCTCCGCGAATATCGCCCGCCAATTTTTTTCCATCCAGAATCATCGCCATCAACTTCATCCTGTAAAAATTAATTCCATGTCGTGGAAAGACTGGGGGATTGCCCCCAGACCCCTTTTTTCTCTCAATAATTCATTCACCCCGATCCGGGTTGCGCCAGAAACACCCCATTGCGCCCCCCCTGCTTGACCCGGTACAACGCCCGGTCCGCCTCCTTGACCAACGCCTCAAGATTCGAACAATGAACATGATTGGAAATACCAATGCTCACCGTCACCTGCAACCCGTCCACTTCACTCTGGGCAATTTTCTGTCGAAACCGCTCCGCCGCCTCGAAAACCTGTTGCGGCTGGGTATTGGGAAGGATGACGGCAAACTCCTCGCCACCATAACGGCAACAACTATCCACGGAACGAAAATGACTCTTCATCGCCTGGGCCAGGTGGATCAAAACCCGATCTCCCTGGTCATGTCCATATTCATCATTGAAACGCTTGAAATGATCGACGTCAATGATCAAAAACCCGAAATTGTGACCATATCGATCGGCACGACCGAATTCACTGTACAACAATTCGTCCAAACGACGCCGATTGAGCAAACCCGTCAAGGCATCGGTATAGGAAAGACTGCGCAGCTTCTCCTCCAACTGTTTCTCGGAAGTCACATCGCGCAGCAACGCCATCGATCCAACCAACCCGCCCCCGCCATCGTGAATGGTGGCGGCATGGACGTTGAGAACCTTTTGATTGTAAACGACCGTGGTCGGGACATCGATACTCGAACGCCGTACCGAGGTCGAAACGAACTCGGGGTCATCGAGGATATAGAAAAAACCATCGTCGATGATCTGCTGCCTGGTTTTTCCCAAAAGCGTCTCCGCCGCCGGATTGACCAACACCACCGCCCCGGAAGAATCGGTCGAGACAATCCCCTCGCGCGCGCCAATCAGAATGGTGTTGAGTTTGTCCCGCTCCTGCTTGAGGCCCGAATGGGCATGATGCAACTGCTGACACATCTGATTGAAAATCCTGGCCATGTCCCCGATTTCATCCTGTCCCACAACGGGTACCCGGTGCTCCAGATCCCCCTGCGCCATCCGGGTCATGGCATTGGTGACCCGGGCAATCGGTTGCACCACCGAACGACGAACCAGCAGCACAAGCGCAGTCAACGCCAAACTCAACCCAACCATGATCACCGAACCCTGCAACACCATCCAATCCATCCTTTTCCGATCTTCCGTCGTCTCGAAATAAATCTCGAAAGCCCCAACAAAACGACCCTGGAACATGACCGGAACGTAGGTCTCGACAACATCGATGGGAATCCTTTCCCCCTCCAGAGAGTTCTTCTCCTTGGTGACGGTACGGGTCAGATGCTGCCCCTTGGCGACAATATCCTGGAAATAATCGTGACGGTTGACCTCTCCTATTTCACGTTGATCCGAGGAATGGATGATTTCACCACGAAAGTCGAACAGACGGTATTTATACAACCCAAAATCATCGGCGATTTTTTTCATCTCCTCCACGAACCCAACCGAAAGCGGATGAATACCGTCGGCATCGACGGTGATCAACCGTTGCAGATGGGTGGCGATGCGCACCGCGGACCGCTCCGTCTGTTCCGTCAACAGAATGGAAAAACTGGGAAAGGCGATGAAAATGGCATAGAGTGGCACAAGGATCGTCACCAGAAAGGACAGCAGAAAACTGTTGCGCAAAAATCGATATTTCAACATTTTTATTGACCATCGCAAAAGAAAACATGAATGCGTCGATAAGAAATTTTACGACATATCGTTCTTGGAAAACAATGATTTAAAAACAAACAAGAATTAAAGTGAAATTTATATTTCCCCGACCCTGCCAAAAGAGCCCCCCCATGACAACCCGTTACGATTTTTTGATCATCGGCGCCGGAATCATCGGCATGGCCATCGCTCTTTCCTTGCGGGAGCGCTTTCCCAAGGCTTCAATCGCGGTGGCGGACAAGGAGGATCAGGGGGGAAGGCATGCCAGCGGTCGCAACAGCGGCGTCCTGCACGCCGGTTTCTACTATCCCGCCGACACCCTGAAGGCCCGTTTCACCCTGGAGGGAAACCGCGTCCTGACCGAGTATTGTCTGGAGCGCGGTCTGCCGATCCGTCGTTGTGGAAAAATGGTAGTCGCCGTTACGGAACAGGACTTGCCGGGGATCGAACTTTTGAAAAAGCGGGCCCATCACAACGGAGTAACCCTGGAATCGCTCGACCTCGCCCAGGCCCGCGCCATGGAACCGGCATTGAACGATCTCCTGGCAGTCCTCCATTCCCCGGCCACGGCGGTCGTGGATCCCCGAATCGTCCTGGGTTCCCTGACCGGCGATGCCAGAGCCAAAGGAATCGACCTTCACTACGGCGCCCCTTTTCTTGGACGCACCCGATCGGGCATCCGCATCGGCCAAACAGAAATGACGTGTGGTTATTGCATCAATGCCGCCGGCCTGTACGCCGACCGGATCGCCCGGGCCTTCGGCTTTTCCCAGGACATGGCCATCCTTCCCTTCAAGGGGCTGTACCTGAAACTGGCTGCGAAAATCGCTCCATCGTTACGCACCCATCTTTATCCGGTTCCCAATCTCAACAACCCTTTCCTCGGCGTCCATTATACCGTGACCGTCGATGGCGGCCTCAAGATCGGTCCTACCGCCATTCCCGCCCTGTGGCGCGAACACTATCAGGGTTTTTCTCGCTTTGATCTTCTTGAAATGATGGATATTTTTCTCCGCGAAAGTCGCCTGTTCCTCAACAACTCCTTCGGATTTCGCCATCTGGCCTGGAACGAGTTGGGCAAGCTCCACAAACGGGGAATGCTCCGCCAGGCAACACCCCTGGCCACCCCCCCCGGACCAGTCAATGCTTGGCATTGGGGACCTCCAGGCATACGCGCCCAACTGATCCGTCTGAGCGATCACTCCCTGGTCATGGATTTTCACCATGAGGGAGACCAACACTCCTTTCACGTCCTCAACGCCGTTTCACCGGGATTCACCTGTGCCATCCCGTTCGCCCGCTACCTCTGCGACCAGATGGAAAAACTCATGGCATGATCGCATCAGCCCCTCTTCGACCCCTCTTCGACGGTCCTTGCCCGGCGCCCCGGTCTTTCCCGGAACCGGAAACGACCGTCCATCACGGTGCGTGGCTGATCATCCCCCAAACCACCAACCACCCGCCCAACGCCGCCACCAACGTCATGACAACATTGGCGATCACTTTACGCCGATGGAGACACTGCAAAGGTGTTTTGCACTTGAACATGATCCAGAAACGCCTTTCCGTTGGCAGGTTTGATCCGATCGATGGTCTTTTCCGCCACCGCCTTCTCCGGTTGAAAATAAATCCTCGGGAGAAATGTTAGCAAGTGTTCATAAACATGGTCGAACAAGGGCATCTCCCACCTTGATCCTGGTCAAGAATCATTGGAAAGAAGGCACCTGAACCAATCATTCTCCAACCATGTGTTCAATCCGACCTGGCTGCACCAACGATCCCATGCCGGAAAGAGCGCATGAATTGTTTAAGGCAAACTTCCATTAATGTCAATACCCTGCCCCTCCACGATACTCTTTTTTTGCATGAAGCGGCGATGATGCGTCACATTGATTGCTGGCAGGTGTCATCACCCTGACGATTTGTCACATATTTTATCAATTTTCGACGGGGCGTTGGCATTGATCCAGAGGGGGTGCGATTTTTCAATATGTCATTGTCTATTAAGTGTTTTTTTATTATCCGCATCCCAAACATCGAAAAAAAAGAAAAAAAAATGGCCCGGCAGCTACAGCCATCGGGCCAGAGAGAGAGAGGGGTAATACCTGTCAACAAGCAATGCTTGTGCCAGAAATTTAGAAACCTTCCCCCCCTTCTTCCACCTTTTGTCGATTTTTCTCATCGATGCGCCGTTTCCCCAGGCGTTGCAGCCGCTCTTCGGCATGCGCGAGCGTCCTGCCCAGATAGAGCGCATGGGCGATGTCGGAAAGGGCCATGTCCGCCACCAGTTGCCGCTCCAGTTCGAGGGCGCTGGAACCGGTATAACGGGTCAGGCGTTGTCCCTCGAAACGATGTTCGACGACGATCCTCCCCTGCGCCTCATCGACCGTTACCAGGAAGTCACCATGGGGGTCGGGAATGAAATAGTCAGGATGCAGTCGTTCCCCACGGCGAAATTCATGGATGGTCCGGGCCCGTTCATGGGCGTTTCCCTTGGGATCGATGCTCAGGGAATGGCTGATGATGGTGATCGCCCCGGGAGTCATGGGAATGGCCAGGGCGACCTTGCGTTGAATGGCGATCAACCCATAGACGTTTTCAGGCCAGGCCCGGAGGGCATTATGGGTGCGAAAGGTTGCGGTCAGCGTCAGATGCTGGTCAAATTTGCGGAAAAAAAGCGAGACAAGACAGGGATGTCCTTCGTTGACGGAAAGAAAATCCCGGGTGGTATCCCATAGCGAAATATAGACATGCCGCGATTCCGGGTTTGCCCGAAGCAAAGCGATCGCCTGTTCCAGGGCATCACCGTTTACCGGGGAATCTTCCCCCCGCGCACCAAAATAACGCCGCAGTCGGTGGCCGTAGCCATAATGCTGATCCGGGGGAAGGTCGGGAGTGAGGATTTGCCCTTGATACTTTTTGAATTTTTCCAGGGAAAAACCGTGCTCCGCAAGAACCGCTTCCGATTCTTCCAGGGGTTGCCCGACGGTCACCTTGACCGACTGCAATTCGATCCGTTCCTCTCCGCCCCCCAGATCGACACGATGACCAAAACGATAGATCCGGAAAATCAATTCCCTCCAGGCTTCCATGGGTGTTTGCGCCAGAATGGCATGGCAACGCGGTTCGGAAGGATAGCGACTGATGGCCAGGGTGGGAAGAGGCACGCGGCGACGTTCCTCCACCGTGGACGGGCGCGGCCCAAGGGTAGAGAAAAAATGGCGCAGATTGTCGGCGCTGGCCCCATCCTTCGGCAGGCCAAGATCGGTCACGGTCAACCGATGGCGAAAATCATCGGGTCCCAGGGCATCATCGATCTTGTGCCGGGTGCCGGAAATTTGAAAAACCGTGGCCCCGAGACAGGTCGTTCGTTCCAGACCATGCTCGAAAAATCGCAACACCAGCTCCCGAGATCCCCCCAGATCGACGCCAAACAACACCAAATGGCGAATCTGGGGATTATGGGCCAGATTGCGCAGCAATTCGGGCAACCCTTCGCCGTAGAGGGTCCCGATGGCGGCGATGCGCGAAGTCCGCCGTTCAAGGTCAATCCCGGCCTGGGTCAGGTATTTTCGGATCAGGGGACGGGGCGACCACAGGGTGACCATCCCGACATCGCCTTCCGGATTGATGATGTCCAACCGATCGGAATAGAAAAGGGGAATGAATTCCATTGGGAAAAGGGGTCCATGGCAGTCGATGCCCGGCAGAGCCGAAAATGATGCAGATGCCCGGCAGAGCCGAAAATGATGCAGGGGCAAATTTCAGGATACCTTGTTCGATTCATTTTATCATGGCACTGCTGAAATGAAGGAAGGAGCATACAGACATGAAACCGCAACCATCACGGTGTACGCAGCCTCGGTAAGGATCATGACGCCCCTCCTTTGACCATGCGGGTTACCTTCATCAACAGATCGGTCACTTGTTCGACGAGTCTTTCCCGGTTCAGGGGGGTATCGGCGGCGTCCCATGCCTCATAACGGAACTGCACGGCAAAAGCGGTCAGGTCGATAAAATCCCTCTCCCCGGTCACATCCTCACCAGACTGATTGAGCAAAACCAGCAACAACCGCAGGTTGTGGGTTCTGGGGACATCCTGATCCCGATGGGCCAGCCATGCCTTGAGGGACTTTTCCACTGCCTGTTGGGCGTGCAACCCGAAAATCTCATCCGGAAAGCGTTCGGCGTCCTGCATATTGGCAATGGCTTGCAGGTCACGACCGGCGGCTTCCAGCATGCGCCAGGCGGTTTCATGATCGGACATGAAGCACCTTCCCCTCCCGCAGGGCGCGGGCCACGACGTGGTTGGTGGAGGATTTCAACCGATCCACTTCATCACTGGAATAGACCAGGATATCCGTCGCCACCGGAATGGTCCCCATGGCCCGCTCCAGACGGTTGATCTCCCGGAAACGGCTGCGGTGGGGACCGAAAGGTTCGGTTTCGATCACCAGCAGGTCCACGTCGGAATCGGTTTGGGCGTCGCCCCGCGCCTGGGAACCGAACAGAATGATGCGTTCCGGGTGGGCAGCGGCGACGATGGCACGCACCATGGCGGCCAGATGAGTTTCGGTAGCGATCATTACAATTTCCCCCGGAAGGTGTGCTGCCAAACGGTCTCCACGATTCGGACACTCATGGCGGACTGTCGGCGTCTCATAAGGATCATGACGCCCCTCCCTCGACCCTGCCGGTCACCCTCACCAGCAGGGCGGTCACCTGTTCGATGACATCCTCCCGGTCCAGGGGCGCCTCTTCCGGCGTCCAGTCGTAGCGCAACTGTACGGCGTAGGAGTTGAACTCCAGGAGATCCCACAGTTCTTTCACCTCCTGATTCCGTTCTTCCAGGAGCGTCAACAACAGGTTCAGGTCGTGGGTTTTCGGATAGGCGGCACCAAGAATGGACAGCCACGCCTTCAATCCCTTTTCAATTGCCTGCTGGGCATGAAAACCGAAAATGGCGTCGGTGAACGTTTCCGGATCGCGCATGCCGGAAAGGGCCTTGAGATCGGCCTGGGCCAGCTTGAGCAGGCCGCAGGCGTGGTCAATGTCGTTCATGGAGCACCTTGCCCTCCCGCAGAGCGCGAGCGATGAGGTGGTTGGTGGTGTCCCGCCACCGGGCCACCTCGTCCACGCTGTAAAGGATGATGTCCACCGGAATTCGGACCCGAGTCAGAGAACGCCACAGACGGGCCAGGACCTTGCGGCGACTGTTATGGGGACCGTAGGTTTCCGTGGTGACCACCAGCAGATCCACGTCCGAGTCGGGTGCAGCGTCGCCCCGGGCACGAGAGCCGAACAGGATGATCCGCTCCGGGTGGACGGTTTCCACAATACGGGCGCTCAAGGCGGACAGATCGGCATCGGTGATGGTCATGGGGCGCTCTGTTTTAGTGCCATGATCTCCCATTACCGGGTCCATCATGCCTCCTCGAATGGATTGAGAAGCGTCCGATTTCCCTCAGTACCTGGCCATTGATCACCGGCGTTTTCCCCAGTATCGCCAACCATTGCCGGGCCAACCCATGCCGCCGGTCTCCGGAAGCAACCAGGGCATAGACCCACAGGTTGGTATCAACGAAGACAGGCGCGGTCATGGATCTCCTCCCGCTTCATGGGCAGGCCATCTCCTTTGGGGGGATAGGGATTGGCCAGAAGGGCAGACATCGCGGCAGAACCAGCATTGACTCGCTCCCGATCGAAACGCCATACCCAAGTGTCGCGAACGGGAATATCACCCTGTCCCCTCTCCGCTTCCTGGACCGCTTGCCCCACCGCATACCGCTGTTCCAGGAACAGGACAAAATCCAGCACCCGGTCCGCCAGAGCCTCGGGCAACCTTTTGACCTCCACATAAATGCGTTCGGCGGTAGTCATGGGGCATGCTCCTTGTCCAACAGGGTTTTTTAACTTGTTCAGATCCTGCATGACATTGCGCTCCCGGTCGATCATGCGCTCCAGGATCGTCGCAACCGTCCGCAGACACGTCCCGGAAGTGTCCCATCGATCCCAGACCCATCTCAAGACGTTCAGCCGTCTTTTTCGACGCGGTTTCTTCCCCGGGTCTTGGCCTGATACAACGCCCGGTCGGCGCGCTCCGTCAGGGTTCGGATCGAATCCTCCCTCCTTGCCTGGGAGACGCCGAAACTGCACGTCACTTTTCCCGCCCGGCCAAACGTCTCCCCCTCGATGAGACGCCTGAGTTTCTCGGCCAGCTTGCAGGTGGCATTCAGATCGTTGAGGGGTGAAACGATCATGAACTCCTCTCCCCCCCACCGGGCCACGATGTCCTCGATCCGGACGTTCTCCCGCAATGTCCTGGCAAACTTCTTCAACACGTCGTCCCCGACCTGGTGGCCATGGGTGTCATTGATTTTCTTGAAATGATCGATGTCCCCAAGAATGATGGAAATGGCAAGATCATGGCGCCGGGCCCGATGCAGTTCCGCCTCCAGAACGCCCTGCAACCGCGCCCGGTTGCAGACTCCGGTCAGGGCATCGGTGAAGGCCTGGGTTTCCAGTTGCCGTTTTTCGTTTTCAAGATGGGTGATGTCGATGAACGAAAACAGATGCCGATCCTGCTCGGGAAGCGAGTTGGTCTTGAGGGCAAAGGGGACCAGGTTTTCGGAGCGTTGGTTCTTGAGATAGACGACGGAAAACTTTTCGGGAGTTTGCAGAAGTTGATCAAGCCAATGCCCCTCCTCGTTGATGCCTTGACCCTGGGCAGTGAACATCAGATCGCCGGCATTCTCCACCACCTCGTTGAAATGCTCGATCGAGGAAAACCCGAGAAAATCGAGAAATGCCTGATTGACATATTCGACGCAGCCGTCGGTGATCACCATGAGCAGATTGGGCTGGGCATCCAGGAGAAAACGAACATAGCGGTTGGCCTCCTCCTTCTGACGGTTGCTGAACAACAGTTGCGCACATTTTTCCACCGCCTCGATCAGAAAACGGGGGTTGGTCGGCTTGAGGACATAGCGATCGATCCCCAGATCGATGGAGCGGATGAAATATTCGTCGTCGTTATGCGCCGTCATGACAACGATGGGAATGTCGCGACTTTTTTCGCGAATGGCCTTGGCCATCACCAGGCCGTCCATCTCCGGCATCATGATGTCGGTCACCACGATGTCGGGATCGAGGACGAGAAATTTGTCCAACCCCTCCCGACCATTCGCGGCAATCGCAAGCCTGGGCACCCGTCGCGAAAGAAATCGAACCATCTGAGTCCGAATGTCCGGATCATCCTCCACGTAAAGAAGGGTAAGCGATGACAGAAAATCCTGACGGGCTGCCATGGGATCGGCTCATTTCCTTGAAATCGAACTCTTGGTTACCCTGCCAGAAACAAACTCCTGGCAACCGCGGCAAAATCCTGGATCCTTGCCTCAAACACCTCCAGAAGTGATCAACCGCTTCCGGACCCGTCCATGATCATGAACAAATGGCATTGTTCCCTGGCGTTTTCCTAGGGCATGGGCCAGAAATCGGCCATAAGTCGGATCTGGACCGCAAGAATTTCCCGTCTCATCCCTTCGATATTGATCACATGGTCCGCGGCCCGTTCGTAAAAAGGGCGACGGCGGCGCATGATGGTCTCCTCGCTTTCGGTAGCGCTCAGAGGTGGACGACGCGGGTCGGCGGCAACCTTGGCAGCCAGACGCGGAATATCCCCTTCGAGCCAAAAGACCCTGCCATTTTTCCGGAGAAGGTCCATTTTGCGCCGACTGTAGACTTCACGTCCCTGGTCATCCAGATCGATCACCACCCCGCCACCGGTATCGACGATGACATCATTCATTCCCGCCACCTTCCGCACCACCTCCGCTTCCAGGTCGCGAAACGCCCGCCAGTCTCCTCCCAGGGAGGCGAGAATATTCGGGATCGTGGCCCCGCCCCGTTCATAGGAGATCAGGGCATCGGTAGACATCACCGGTCGTTTGGTCAACAACGACAGCCGGCGCGACAGGTTGGATTTTCCCGCCCCCCGCATGCCGATCAGGATCAGATTCACGTCGTGTCACCCTTTCCCGAACGTACCTGCCGCACCCCTTTGACGATGACCAGAACGATCGGCGTCAGGTGCATGAAAAAATCGAAAATGTCGATGGGACGGGTCAAGGTGCCATGGACAAGCATTTTTATTTTTTCCCACAAATGTGGTTCCGGAGCGACCGGAGCGATTCCCATGAAAATGGCGATGACAACAAGCGGCAGCCAGGGGATCCGATCGATCACCGACTCCTTTCTTGGCGGTGGACTGTTTTGGTTCATGGTATCCGGCGCTGCTGAAAAATGTAAATGGGAAAGTCCTCCCTTTCTATCCCAAGGCAGGGGTTCGGGGAAACCTTTTTCGGCAATTTTGTCGCAAGCGGTCGCGACGATGGTTGACCCACACCCCCATTGCGCCACATAATGGCGTGTCTCGACCGAAAGAAAAACACAATCCCGCGGGTGTCGTCCAATGGTAGGGCCTAAGCTTCCCAAGCTTAAGACGAGGGTTCGATTCCCTTCACCCGCTCCAAGTTGTCACATGCGATTACCCAACCAGACAGTTTCCCATCTCTTCGGATGTCCTTCTTCCCTGCTCCGATGGTGTGAGGAGCATTTTTTCAAGAATGCGTTGATAAACCAATGCCAGGGTCTCAAGATCTCCGGCGGGGGTCGATTCATCGACCTTGTGCATGGTGGCCCCCACGAGGCCAAATTCAACCGTCTGGGGACAGAACCGGGAGATGAACCGGGCATCCGAAGTGCCACCGCCCGTGGAACGTTCCGGAATCCGGTCGAGGGTCTCGTGAATGGCCTCCTCGATCGCATCGAGCAGCGGTCCGCCCCGTGTCAGAAAAGGGAGTCCAGAAACCTGAAGGGTCAGTTCGAAACGACCGGGATCCCGGTCGAGGGGTTCGAGGAGGGAACGGATCCGGGCTTCGAGAGATTCGGGGGTGTGTTCGGTGGAAAAACGAATGTTGAAGCACGCAGTCAGCCGGGCCGGGATGACATTGGTGGCGCCGTCTCCCGCCTGGATGCGGGTGAACTGGAAAGAGGTCGGAGGAAAATGTGGGTTGACCGCCGCATCGAAGGAATGCCGGGCCAGAACATCGAATACCGCCAGACACTGGTGAATGGGATTGCGGGCCAGATGGGGGTAGGCAACATGACCTTGCAGACCATGAACGACGATGGTTCCGTTGACCGAACCCCGGCGACCATTCTTCAGGCAGTCGCCCAGTTGGTGGACGCTTGTGGGTTCGCCGACCAGACAATAATCCAACCGTTCGTTCCGCGCCGCCATCCATTCGAGGACCCGGGCGGTACCGTCGATGGCCTGTCCCTCCTCGTCGCCGGTGACGAGAAATGAAAGGCTGTGGCGCTCGACGACGCCAGGATGCTCCTGTAGAAATCGCTCGACAGCGGTGACCATGGCGGCGAGCGCCCCCTTCATGTCACAGATCCCCCGTCCGAGGATCATCCCCTCACGATGTTCGGCGCCGAAGGGATCACCTTGCCAAAGGCCGGGTTCTCCGCTGGGGGTGACATCGGTGTGTCCCGCAAAGCAGAAGTTTTTCCCCTTTTCCCCAAGACGGGCATAAAAATTGTGGACCTGTCCGAAAATCAGGGGATGAACGGTAAATCCAAGCCGCTGCAACCGGTCGATGAGGATTTGCTGGCAGCCGTCATCGACGGGCGTGACCGAGGGGACGCGAACGAGTCGCCGGGCCAGCTCGACCGTTGCCGATGAAGAGGAATCGACCATTTTCACGTCCATGAACATGATGCCCTTCGGGCAAAAAACCAAAACCTTGGGGCGTTGCCCCAAACCCCACCGGGGGGGATGATCCCCCCCGGCCCCCCGCAAAAATTATTGCCAAACTTTTTTCCGATACATGGACAGGTCGTCCGGGGAGGAGAAAACAAACCTGGACGGCTCAGAATTCGCGCAGAAGATCATTGATGCCCGTCTTGGAGCGGGTCTGTTCATCGACCGTCTTGACGATGACGGCACAATAAAGATTGGGACCCGGCTTTCCGTCCGGCAGGGGTTTTCCCGGCATGGTGCCTGAAACGACGACCGAATAGGGGGGGACATATCCCATAAAGACCTCCCCCGTTTCACGATTGACGATCCGCGTCGAGGCGCCAAGGAAAACCCCCATCGACAAAACCGCCCCCCGTCCGACAATGACCCCTTCGGCCACCTCGGCACGGGCGCCGATGAAACAGTCGTCCTCGATGATGACCGGGTTGGCCTGGATCGGCTCCAGAACACCGCCGATCCCGGTCCCTCCCGAAATATGGACATTCCTGCCGATCTGGGCACACGAGCCTACCGTGGCCCAGGTATCGATCATGGTTCCCGAATCGACATAGGCGCCGATGTTGACGAAGGAGGGCATGAGCACCACCCCCGGAGCGATATGGGCGCCCGCCCGGACGGTGGCGGTGGGGACCATGCGAAACCCCTTTTCGCGAAAATGAATCTCATCCCAATCATAGGTCTTGAGCGGAACCTTGTCGAAATGATTCTGCGGACCACCAGGGACGCAAACATTGTCGTTGATCTTGAACGAAAGCAGCACCGCCTTCTTGAGCCATTGATGGACGATCCATCCATGTTTGGCAAGGGGATGGTCGGGTTTGTGTTCGGCGATCCGCCGTTCGCCCGAATCCAGTTCTTCAAGCGTGGCCGCCACCGCATCCCTGACCTGGTCGGTAAAATCGTCGGCCAGGGCGTTTCTCTCTTCCCAGGCTTTTTCGATGATGGCTTGATGGTTGTTCATGGATAATCTCCCAAGAAAGATTGGATGGATGACCGCACGGGATCGACGATCATGTCTCCACGCGAAGATTTCCGGATGGAACGGCATGGGGGATCGGGTGGCGATCAGGCCAGATCGGCGACGGCAGCGGCGATGCGCAGAATTCCCTCCCTGTTCTCGTCACGAGGTTGGACCATGGCGACGCGGATGAAGGAGAAACCCGGATTTTCCGTCCCGTCTCCCCGGCCCAGATAAGTTCCAGGCAATACAGTGACATTGTACCACTGAAAAAGGTGGCGGGCAAATGATTCACCACCCCCGGGGACCTTGAGCCAAAGATAAAAGCCCGCCTCGGGGGCCTGAACGGAAAGCGACGGCTGGAGGATCTCCAGGGCGTCTTCCAGCTTGAGGCGGTATTGGGTGCGGTTTTCCGCGACATGGGATTCATCATTCCACGCGGCGATGGCCGCCTGCTGGATGAAGGGCGGCGTGGCGCAACCGGTGTAGGTCCTGAGCTTGAAATAGCCGTCGAGGATCCGGGCATCGCCCGCCACGAAGCCCGAACGGGCCCCCGGCATGTTGGAACGCTTGGACAGGGAATGAAACGCCAGACAACGCTCAAAGGCATCGCGGCCTGTCTTTCGCGCCACCTGCAACAATCCCGGAGGCGGTCGGTGGTACCATATTTCGGAATAACACTCGTCGGCGGCCAGGATGAAATCGTGGGTTTCGGCCAGTTCGAGCAGGCGGACCAGTTCGTCCTCCGGGGTGACGGCGCCGGTCGGATTGGCGGGAGAACACAGGAAAAGAAGTCGCGTGCGTGCAAGCAGTTCGGCGGGAAGGGCGCCATAGTCTGGAAGAAAATGGTTCTTCTCCAGCGCGGGAACGTGAATCGGCGTCGCCCCCGCCATGATGGCCGCCCCCTCGTAGATCTGATAGAAAGGATTGGGCATCAGGACAACCGCGTCGGTCGCGTCGGGGCCGATGACCGCCTGGACAATGGAAAACAGCGCCTCCCGCGTCCCGTTGACCGGAAGAACCTGGGTCTGGGGATCGACCGTCCCGGATCCAAGATCGAAGCGCCGCTCCAGCCAACCCGCCGCCGCCCGTCGCAACCCCTCCTCGCCACGGACCGTGGGATAGCGGCTGATGCCGTCCAGGGAGCGCTCCATGGTTTCCCGGATCCAGGGCGCGACGGGATGTCGCGGTTCGCCAATGGACAGATTGATCGGACGATGCCGCGGTGACGGAGTAACCTCCTGCAAAAGGGTATGCAACTTTTCAAAAGGATAGGGTTGCAATCGACGGAGCAGGGTATTCATCGTTGGGGCGTCCTTGCCAATCGGTTCGAAAAGGAGGCATCAGGGGGTAGGCGCCGTCGGACATGGGTCGTCAACCACTTGACAAGATCCATCCAGATGGCGGTAATCTCTTTTTTTTCAGGCATGATTCCGGCATACTCAAGCTCGATGGTGATGATGGGAATCTTGATGTTGTCCCCGCAATACCGCCCCAGAGAGCCGGGATAGGTTCCCAACAGCGACAAATAAAGCCGTCCCAACCTTTCGGGAGGGGTGTTGGGCGGGCCATCGAAGTCCAACAAACCGTAAGGGGCATGAATGGAAACAACCGCGTCGGGCTTGAAGCGTACAATTTCCTCCGCGACCCAACGCGATTCGGGCTCGCTCAAAGGACCGGGTCCAGGGTAGCGCCGCGGGTCCCGATGGGTCTGGTTGATCCAATAATCCCGACTCGCCTCGATCCATTCCAGGACCGTCGGCGCGGTGGGAAAGTTGCGGTTGAGATCGACATCGTGGGCATTCATCCGTTGCGAAACCGGTCGCAACAGACCGTCGGGGTTCACCAGGGGAGCGACACGCCAATGAAACATCCCCGAATGGTACCGGTTGAGAATCTCCATCCATTTGAAGACAACGCTGATGGACGAATATTCATCCCCGTGAATCCCCCCGAGCAACAGAATGCGCGCCCGCGATTCGCGACCCGGCAGCGGCGGGTATTCCTTGAGCAGAATCGGGATGCCATTGACCGAAACCCCGCCCGAAACGCCCAAACGATGAGAAAGGCATTCCTCAACACTGACGCTGCCCAGTTTCTCGCCAATCCTGGCGCAGGTCTGTTCCATCGTGAGGATGCCCCCGGTTGACCCATCCATCCTGTTTGCCGGAAGGGCCGCCCCTGGAGAATCCATCACCGCCAACGGAATGACCGGAGGAGCCTGTTTGCCGACACCCGTTGCCTGGAGCGCATCCTCCGCCGTCTTCTTGACGATTTCGTGAACCGCGTCCACCATGTCCTGGGATTCCCGATCGCCGGGACCCGCCGAATGCAGGCTGAATACCGGCGCCAACAGCAAGGCAAGCACGCATGAAACCAACCACCAACCTCTCCCAGTGGCAAAAAACAGGAGGGAACGGTTTGCGTCGGATATTGGGAACGGTTTATGCATGTATCGGGAAGCCAGAATTGAAACCTATGAAAGACCGGTAACAAACATGAACCTCCAAGCGGTGGCCATTAAGCGGGATGACCGGTATCGATCGGCTCGGGATACCATGCTCAAACTTCCGTTTCTACTTCAGATCGGGGATGGGCGTCAATCATCCCCGCATGAAATGAAGGATCCGGTGTGTGTTCACTTCAGAAGTCCCAAGGTCCGGCAATGAACAGACGTGATTTTCTCAAGGTGGCGACCGTGACCGGTTCGGCACTGGGCCTCATGACCGTGTCCAGACCCGGTCTCGCGGCGGTGGGTGGCGCCATCGGGGATGCAACCTCGGACGGCGCTCTGCCACTGCCCCTGGCACGCCCGAAATCGAAGGATGACGATCTGGCCGATTACCTGAAAAAGGTCCGGCAGTTCGATGAAGACCATGAAGGGGATGTGTATTTCGACGAATACAACTGGGGATTGCTCAAATCATCACTGGAACGGTTCGTCCGTCTGCAACGGGTCGTCGGACATGGCAACTTCTATCTCCTGGATTTCGACGAGGCGTTGCGTCAGGCCAACCTTTATCCCAGCGTCGGCGCCTTCACCACCCCCGAGTTGAACTTCCTGGAAACCCTGTTCTACGAACAAGCGGCCATCTATGGATTCTATGGCGAGAAACCCTTGAAAAACCTGACCGACCGCATCCCATTGCGCGAAGTGGTCAAGGTCCCCGACAGCGGCAATTATCTCTATCGGGGCAAGCCGATGGAAACCTTCGAAGCCATCCGCAAAATACTCGGCCCCGAGGTCATTCTGACGTCGGGTGTCCGAAGCGTCATCAAGCAATTCTATCTGTTCCTGAACAAAGCCTATGAAAGCGGCGGCAATCTGTCCCGGGCGTCCCGTTCCCTGGCCCCTCCAGGATACTCGTTCCATGGCATCAGTGATTTCGACGTGGGTCAGGCAGGCTACGGCCACTACAACTTCACCGAGCGATTCATCGCGACCAAGGTGTACCGAACCCTGCGCGAACTGGGCTACCTGACCCTTCGCTATCCACGCGACAACCTGCTTGGCGTCCGGTTCGAACCCTGGCATATCAAAGTGGGCACTCGGGTCTAAACGCATCGCATGATCCCCTGCTCCCGCCACGCGCGTCCCAGAATCGCGCCCGCTTCCAGCCATGACAAGACACCCCTCCCCCCTTCCGGAAACGGCGTTTTTCCGGCGTGGATCGGCATTGGCAGCAATCAGGGCAACCCCCTCCGACAGTGTCACCGGGTCCTGACCGCCCTGTCACGACATCGGCGACTTCGGCTGCTGGCGGTCTCCTCCTTCTATCGGACCGAACCGGTCGGATTCCTTCACCAACCCTGGTTCGTCAACGCCGTGGCACTGTTTTCCACCACCCTCCACCCCTTGACACTGCTGAACCTTTTGCAATGTCTCGAAAGACGCTTCGGGCGCACTCGTCGCAACGAACCGAAAAATGGCCCCCGTGCCATGGACCTGGATCTTCTGTTCCACGGTCGGCGCATCCAACGCCATCCACGCCTGATCCTGCCCCATCCCGGCATTCCCCACCGCCGCTTCGTCCTCGTGCCTCTGGCGGAAATTTCTCCCTGGCTCAAGCACCCTCTGTCTGATAAAATCATTGACTTGCTGCTTGAGGAAACCGATGATGTCTCACAGGTGATGGATTTCTCCCACTGCCGGAAAACGCAGGCGTTTCCCGTGACACCGACGCCAGGATACAGATCGGGCGCGGTGATCCAAAACCGGAAATCCAGAACCTTGAAGGTCGGACAGGCTTCCAGAATCCCCAGAATCCATGGATGAAAACAATCCTCAAAAGGACTGTCCGTCGCCGATCACTTTCCCAGGGGTAGTTTTCAGACTTCAACAGGCAGGACGGCCTGGATCCCAACATCACATGGGTGGGACCGGGACTGTTAAGGACATGAATCCCGAGTTTACTTCATTCTCTTCATCGATTGGCGACAGGCATTGCCCTGGTTTGATCCCGGACCCCGCGCCCGCCCGTCGCATTTTCCCTGTTTCGGTCCCCGATCCGACGTTCCCCCGGCAGGCGCTGTCCCGACGCCGCGGCGCCCCATCCTCCGGTATCTCGGGGAGTCTTCCATGTCCTCGCGACTGACAGTCCTCGATTTTCCGAGACTCAAGGCGGAACGCCGTCCCATCGTCTGCGTGACTGCCTACGACTACACCTTCGCCCGACTCCTGGACGATGCCGGCGTCGATTTACTGCTGGTCGGCGACTCCCTGGGAATGGTGATCCAGGGACACGACACCACCCTGCCGGTAACCCTCGACCAGATGATCTACCACACCCAGGCGGTGGTACGGGGATCGAAAAAGGCATTTGTCGCCTGCGATCTGCCGTTCGGCCTGTGTCATCGCTCGGCGGAAGTGGTCCTGGAGGGATCGATTCGCGTCCTGAAGGAATCGGGGGCGCAGGCGGTCAAGGTCGAAGGGGGAACAGTGGTGGCGGAAACCATCCATGCCCTGACCTCGCGTCACATTCCTGTTCTCGGCCATGTCGGATTGACCCCCCAATCGGTACATGCCTTCGGCGGTTTCAAGGTGCAGGGGCGCGGAGAGGCGGCCAATCGGGTATTGGCCGATGCGCTGGCGGTGGAACAGGCGGGGGCGTTCGCCGTGGTCCTGGAAGGGATTCCCGCCAGCCTTGCCGCAAACATCAGCCAACGGCTGACCATTCCCACCATCGGCATCGGCGCGGGTCGTGGTTGCGACGGGCAGGTTCTGGTGATCTATGACCTCCTGGGACTGTATGATGGTTTCAAACCAAAATTTGTCAAACGATACATGGAAGGCAATGTACTGATACGCCAGGCGGTCCGGGAATTCGCCGAAGAGGCGCGAAGCCGTTCCTTTCCGGATGACACCCACTGTTTTTCGGAATAGGCCCCGATCCGTTCCATGGAATTCGACGCCGGGAAGGACACGATGTATTCGGACAAAAACGACATGGTCATTCTGACCAACCGCGAATCCCTGAAGGGATGGACCCGGGAACAACGAACCGCAGGGCGTCGCATCGGCTTCGTCGCGACCATGGGGGCATTGCATGCGGGACATCTTCATCTGGTTCGCCAAAGCCTGGAGCGCACCGACCGCACGATCGTCTCCATCTTCGTCAATCCGACCCAGTTCGGACCGGGAGAGGATTTCGACCGTTATCCGCGCCTCCCCGAACAGGATCAGACCTTGTTGCGTCAGGCGGGATGTCATGCCCTGTTCTATCCCGATGTCGCCACCATCTATCCGGAAGGGTTCCAGACCCGGATCGATGTGGAACCCCTGGGGTCGGAATTGTGCGGTCGGGAACGGCCCGGCCATTTCCAGGGAGTGGCGACGGTGGTGGCGGTTCTGTTGAACCTTGTCAAGGCGGACACCGCGTTTTTTGGCCTCAAGGATTACCAACAGTTCACCCTCATCCGGCGGATGGTGCGTGACTTGAGCATGGATGTCGCAATCGTCGGCATACCCACGGTTCGCGAGGCGGACGGCTTGGCGATGTCCAGTCGCAACCGTTACCTGGGTCCGGAGGACCGCAAACGCGCCAGCGCGATTCATGCCGGGCTGATGGCCGCCAGAAACGCCTTCCTCGCGGGAGAAAAGGAAGCGTGTCGCCTGGAAGACATTTCCCGCCGCATCTTCATCGAGGCGGGAATTCATCGCATTCAGTACATTTCCGTCCGCGCCGCCGCCGATCTGGCGCCGGTGAAAACGGTTGCGGCGGATGGAATCATCCTTGCGGCGGTCAAGGTGGGTTCGACCCGCCTGATCGATAACATCTTGTTGTCCCAATCTCCATGACGATCGAAGAAAGGACCGGGTTGTAATGGAAGTCTCCTTGTTGAAATGCAAGCTGCACCGGGTGACCGTGACCGAGGCCCATCTGGACTATGAAGGATCCTGCGCCATCGATGAACACCTGATGGAGGCTTCCGGCATCCGTGAATATGAACAGATTCATCTTTGGAATGTCACAAATGGCGAACGGTTTCTAACCTATGCCATTCGTGGAGAACGCGACAGTGGCATGATCTCCGTCAACGGCGCCGCTGCCCACAAGGCGCGGCCAGGCGATCTTCTCATCATCGCCGCCTTCGCCTGGATGAGCGACGCCCATGCGGACCGGTTCGAACCCAGGTTGGTTTATGTCGATTCCAGCAATCGCATCGTGCGCACCGGACATCTCATTCCGGCCCAGGTGGCCTGAAAGGATTCGACTGGTCGTGAGAAAAACCTTCGGGAGTTGGATCGTCGGCATGACGGCGTTCGTTCTTGCCTGGGCCCCATGGGGGATAACCCTCGCGGTGGAACCGGGAAGAGGAACGGTTCTGCTGCCACGCTCCGAGACGGTGGATCAGGTTGGGGAGATCCAGGAAGAACGGTCTGGAAGAGATGCAACCTCGGAGTCTGTCCAAGACCCGGATCAGGAACTTCAACCGCGGTCGGTATCGGAGGAGGTCTTGCCGGACTATGGCGCCGAGGGGGTTGGATTCTATCCTCCGATCGACCTGGTACGTCAGGTGGCCGGACGGGGTTCGACCCATTTCAATCCCTATTTGACGCCGCATCTGACCTTGTTTCTTGCCGAATGGGCCTTGAGTGCCGGCGCTGCCTTGCGCAATCCGGAGTGGCTCCAGATCAAGGCGGGGGCCTTGGTGGTTCTGGAACGTTTCGGCGATGCCCTGGAGATTCTGGAAAATCTTCCCCCTTTTCTTTTCCGGGAGGATCCACTGCTGTCACTGCAACTGGCACGGGTCCATCTGGCCAATGGCGGTTACAAACAGTCACGTACACTTTATTCCCGTTTTCTTGTGGAGCATCCTCGCCACCTTCAGGTGCGGGAGGCGGAAAAAGGGATGGCCCTTTCGGTCCTCGGGGCGGGGGAACTGGATCAGGCGGAACTTTTGCTGGGTTTGATGACCGAATCGGGCGACAAGAGGATCCGTTCCGATTCCGATCTTGCGGCGGCCATGGGTCGGCTCATGTTTTACAAGAACCGCAAGGAGGATGCCCAGCGTTGGTTGAAAACATTGGCGGCGATGCCCGAGCCTTCGGGCTGGGACCGACGGCGTCAATGGCGACGTGACGTGGCTCAATTGACCGTATTATTGGGTGATTGGTCCAAGGGAATGACCATCCTCGACGAGCTTCTGGAGCAGTATCCGGGGCCTGCCACCCTGGCGTTGCATGCCCGTCTGATGGAGGGGGCGGCAGCCCGGCCTCCGTGCGGCTGGCGCAACGATGATGCCCAGGGGGAACGACTGCGTTGGTTGCGGTTGCTCAAGGATCCCAGGGCGGATGTTTTGGAGCGGGAGGTGGCGCTTGAAGTATTGCTTGAAGCGGAACGAATCAAACCTTTGGGACTGGCCGGACCCGACGGTGTCCTGGCTCCCGAGAAAATTCTCCCCGATCTGACCTCGCCCGAAGCGGCGGTCCTTTATGCGGCGCATGCCTGGCGCAATCATCAGTATGAAGACGCCTGGGCCTTGTTGCAGGATGTTCCTGGAGAATTGGCGGACGCCTGGAGGTTGGCGGTGCTTGCCGCCGATTTCAGCCCGGTCGAGGAGGTAAACGCGAAGGCGTGGATTGCGGAGCTTCCCGACCCGGCCAAGGATCCGGTGGCGGTGACGATTGCCGAACCGTTGGCGGCGGCGATGTTGGGTTTTACCGAAAAAATGGATCTTTCGGAGGCGGGCCGTATTCGTCGTTTTCTGTCGCGGTTGCCGATGGGGTCCAAGGTACGCGAATCGATGGAGGACATCCTGGGGTTGCAGGCCGCCATGGCGCGCGAAATGAATGAAGAACCCCAGGTGGCGTTGACCCTTTATCTGGAATTGGTCTTGTCCGGAAGCGCTCGGGGAAAGGTACGCGAATGGCCGTGGTATGTCTCCGAGACTCCGGAACAGGCGGTCGTGCGACTGCTCGTTGAAACCGGACGCGAGCGCGAAGCCCTGGAGTTCAAACGCATCTGGATGCCGGAGAAAAAATAATCCCAGACTGAACGACCACCCGTTCTGGTCCTGATATATATTAAACTATTGAAAGAAAAAAGGGGTCTGGGGGATTGCCCCCAGGGTTTTGATTTTGACTTTGTTTTTCCACGCGCCATTTCACCCGAAGCGGTTTCTCGCGTGGTTTTCGCGAGAAACCGCGTAGGCGCGCGCCTTGGTCCTGGTCTTTTCGCGGTTTTTGCGAAAAGACCAGGACACATTGCAAGTTTCCAGGCAACACAACGCGCAATGGGTCTGTCTTCCTTCGCAAAAAACGCGAAGAAAAACAGGCCAAGGGGCGTGTCTATGCAAGATTCCCGCAAAAACCACGCGGGAATCTTGCTTCGGGTGAAATGGCGCGTGGAAAAACAAAGTCAAAACCAAAATCAAAACCCTGGGGGCAATCCCCCAGACCCCTTTTTTCTTTCAATAGTTTTCAAGAATCTCATCCCGGTTCTGTCTGTTCATTTCGTCTCGGCTTTTCCTGCCCAAGGCAGCGCCCAACCTCGTCGATGGTCTGTATCCATGCCCCCGGCCAGGGCTGTCGAAACAAACGAACCGTGGGATACCAGGGGGTGTCGGTCCGATCCAACAACCAACGCCAATCAGGAACGCACGGAATCAAACCCCACGTCGGACACCCCAGGGCCCCCGCCAAATGCAATACCGCAGTATCCACCGTAATGACCACATCCAGCGCGGCAACAATCGCCGCCGTATCGGCAAAGTCACCCAACATCCCGCCAACATCAATAAAATTGCCCGCCCGGGAAAGAACGTCGATCTCCGCTTCAGTCCGATCCTTCTGCAAACCGACAAAAAAAGACCCCTCGACCGCCAGAAGCGGCTCCAAAAAAGCGACATCCATGGAACGATTGCGATCATTCTTGAAGCGGGGATTGCCACGCCAGGTCAAACCAACCTTCAAACGCGATGGCCACTCGGCCAGTCGTCGGCGCCAAAAACACATCCGCTCCCGATCAACCTCAAGATAAGGAACAGTGACAGGTATGGTTTCGCCGATAATCGCCAACCGATGGGTAAGACTCATCAACGGAACCTGAAAATCACACGGAGGAATCAATTCGGCGCGGGTCACAAACAAATCGATCCCCGTGTGCCGCGAAAAAAGCCGCTCCAGAGCAGAAGGCCCATACAAAATCACCCGGTCCGCTCCAAGATTTTTCAACGCCGGAACGAAACGAATCCACTGAATGCTGTCCCCAAACCCCTGTTCACAATGAACCAGAACCGTGCGCCCCAAAAGCGGTTCACCCTGCCACAAAGGTTGCCGGTGACCATGAGGCTTGAATCCCCTGGTTTTCCAACGCCATTCATAATTGCTCCATCCGGCGGAATAATCTCCCCGGAGCAGTTGAACAAGCCCTTCACCAAAACGGGCCTCGGCAAATCCAGGATCGATTTCCCTGGCCTTGGCAAAACAGGTCCGTGCCTGATCCCATGCGCCCAATTTGTGATGGACGCTCCCCAGATTACACAAAGCCGGCGCAAAACGGGGACGCAATGCCAATGATCGTTCAAGACAAACCATCGCCTCCGACAGACAATCCAGATCCACAAGCGCTCCCCCCAGATGGGAAAGGGCTTCGGGATAATCGGGACGCAAGGAGAGCGCCTCACGGTATTTCTCGATTGCCTCCTCCAGACTGCCCATATCCTGCAAGGCAATGCCCCAGCGGGACAACGCCTCTGGATCATTGGGACGAAGGACAAGGGCCTGACGATAGTGTTCGATGGCCAGCGCCCCATGACCCTGGCTCTGAAGAACCAATCCCAGATTGATCCACGCCTCGGGATACTCCGGACGAAGCGTCAGCGCTTTCTGATACCAGTTGCGGGCTTCGTCAAACGCACCACAAAAATGACAGACGCTGCCCGAATTAAGACAAGCCTCGGCAAAATCGGGCTGGATTCTCAATGCCTGGGCATAACTCGCCAGGGCGGCATCCCATTGACCCGATTCCTTCCGCACATTCCCCAGATTGTAATGGGCCGCGACAAAATCAGGTTTGAAGACAATCGCTTTTTGAAACCAGGATGCCGCTTCGCTCCACCGACCCTGGAGTGTCAAAAGATGACCCAGATTGTTGCAGGCTTCGGGGAAATCAGGTTTGAGGGTGAGTGCCAAACCAATGCGCTCCAGAGCCAACTCATGTTGGCCTCGTTCACTGGCAAGCATGCCCGAAAGATGAAGCGCCTGGGGATTTCGCGGATCGATGTCGAGAAGAGACCGGTAGAGGATTTCCGCCTGATCAAGATTGCCTTGCCGGTGGGTCTTGAACGCCGACTCAAGCAATGCTTCGGTATGGCAATTTTTTTTTCGCTGTCGTTTCAATGAGCGGCGCATCAAAAAAACCAGACCCCTCTTTTTTTTCAATAACCTTGAACACGGAGAGGACCCGAATCGCTACCAACAAAACAAAAGCCTGGGGCGTTGCCCCAGACCCCACTGGGAAGGGGCCAGCCCCTTCCCAGACCCATCCACAATAGATTTTCTTCACCCACTCAGGCGTCGGCAACTTCTTTCATCGTCAACTTGATCCGCCCCTGACGATCGATGTCCAATACCTTGACCTTGACCACATCCCCTTCCTTGACCACATCGGTCACCTTGGCCACCCGCTTGTTGGACAACTGGGAAATATGAACCAAACCATCCTTGTTGGGAAGAATGTTGACGAAAGCACCGAAATCAGTCACCCGAACCACCTTGCCCTCATAGATCTGCCCCGTCTCGACATCGGACACAATCCGCTTGATGATCGATTCGGCCATGGCAGCACTCTCGCCATTGACCGCGGAAATGGCAATGCTGCCATCATCCTCGATGTCGATCTGACATCCCGTCTCCTCGGTGATGCCGCGAATCACCTTTCCGCCGCTGCCGATGACATCACGAATCTTGTCGGGATTGATCTTGATGGTGAAAATCCGCGGGGCATATTTGGACAATTCGCTCCGACTCTCGGAAATTCCCTTCTTCATCTCCTCCAGGATGTGCAACCGACCATCACGCGCCTGACGCAAGGCGACCTCCATGATCTCCCGATTGATCCCGGTGATCTTGATGTCCATCTGCAAGGCGGTGATCCCCTCGGCATTGCCCGCGACCTTGAAATCCATGTCGCCGAAATGATCCTCGTCGCCAATGATGTCGGACAATACCGCAAACCGATCCCCTTCCTTCACCAACCCCATGGCAATCCCCGCCACCGGCGCCTTCAGGGGAACCCCGGCATCCATCATCGCCAACACCGAACCGCAAACCGTCGCCATCGACGAAGAACCATTGGATTCGGTGATTTCGGAGGTGACCCGGATCGTATAGGGAAAAGTCTCCTTGTCGGGAAGAATGGCACTGATGGCCCGCGTCGCCAACTTGCCATGACCGATCTCCCGCCGTCCCGGAGCACCCATGCGTCCGGTCTCGCCGACACTGTAAGGGGGAAACGTGTAGTTCAGATAGAAACCATCGCGAAATTCCCCATCCAGGGTTTCCACGATCTGCTCATCCCGCCCCGAACCCAAGGTGACCGCCGCCAGGGCCTGAGTCTCTCCGCGCGTGAACAAGGCCGTCCCATGGACCCGCGGCAAAATCCCCACCTCGCAGGCAATCCGCCGCACCTGGGTCAACGACCGGCCATCGATGCGCCGCCCTTCCGAAAGAATCCGCGACCGGATCACCTCCGATTCCATTTTCTTCACTATGTTGCGCACATCATTGGCCTGAGACTTCTCGGGACCGCCACAAACATCGACCGCCACCTTCTTAAGCGCCGCCAGGACATTCTGCCGCTCCATCTTGTCGGTCTGTTCGTAGGCCCCCCGGATCTCTCCGAGAAAACGCGACCGAACCTCCTCCTGCAACACCGGATCAACCTTCGGTTCCTCGACCTGCATCCGCGGCTTGCCACATTCCGCAGCCAACTCGCGAATCGCCGCCACCACCGGCTGATAGGCCTCGAACCCCAGCATGACCGCGTCGAGCATCTGCTGTTCGGTGAGAAAATCGACCTCCGACTCGACCATGGTCACCGCGTCCGCCGTCCCCGCCACCACCAGATCCAGACGGCTCGTCTTCATCTCCTCGGGCGAGGGATTGACCACGAACTGCCCGTCGATCATCCCGACCCGCGCCCCGCCCACCGGCCCGTCGAATGGCAACCCCGAAATCGCCAACGCCGCCGAGGCGCCAATCATCGCCACAATGTCCGACGAATTTTCACCATCATAGGAAATCACCGTGGCCACAACCTGGGTATCCAGGGTATACCCCTTCGGAAACAACGGCCTGAGCGGACGATCGATCAGACGCGAGGTCAATATTTCCTTTTCCGAAGGGCGGGTCTCTCTCTTGATGAACCCCCCGGGTATCCGCCCCGCCGCCCACGATTTCTCCTGGTAATGCACCCCCAGGGGAAAAAAGTCCATCCCCGGCCTCGGTTCCTTGTCGGCGACCGCCGTCACCAGGACGATGGTCTCCCCCATCGTCACCAGTACCGCGCCATCCGCCTGCCGGGCAATACGCCCCGTTTCCATCGTCAAGGTTTTGCGTCCAAATTGGACTGATTTCTTATGTATTTTGAACATTGAGCTCTCTTTTCTCGCTTCATCGGCATCCCGTGCCGACGCCGGCTCCCAATCATTTACGCAGATTGAGCCTCTGGATCAGTTCCTGATACCGTCCCTTGTCCTTGCGTTGCACATAGGCCAGCAACCTTCTTCTCAAACCCACCATCTTCAGCAGACCGCGCCGTGAATGGTGGTCTTTCACATTGATCCGCAGATGTTCCGTCAGATTGTTGATTCGTTCCGTCAACAGCGCCACCTGCACCTCCGGAGAACCGGTATCCTTCTCCTTGATGGCAAAATCCTTGATTAACTGTTGTTTTCTTTCCGGGGTCATCGACATCGGTCATCTCCTTGCAGGAAAAAGTTCACGATTGAAATTGTTCAACGTTCGCCCGGTGTCAGGGAGAATGGAACAGCCGTCTGAGCTTGCACAACCGCCGATGATCGGCCCCGGTTCCCCCCGCCAATTCGCCGATGGCCGCAAAACGGCCCTCGGGATCCAACAGACGGACAGTCCCCGTGTCACAACCTTCAGCATCAAGCCAAACCGCCTGACCATTCTTGACCTTGTGCCAGGCATCGACCCGCAGACGCAGTGCCGGGATGTCGTCCAGCACGCGATCCATGGGATACAACACTTCCTTGAAACGACCCTCGGCAACCAGTGCCTCCAGCCGTTCCAACGGGACCCCCTCCTCCAAAGAGAACCCAAGGGTCCGTGTCCGCAACAATCGATCCAGATGGGCCGGGCAACCCAGGACGTTTCCCAGATCACGCGCCAGCGCCCTCATGTAGGCCCCCTTGCCGCTGCGAACGGCGATGCAGGCGATCGCCCCCTCCATCCCCTCCAGCCGGATATCGTGAATCACGATCTTTCGGGGTTCGAGTTCGAAGACCTCACCGCGGCGTGCTTTCTCATAGGCCCGTTCACCATCGACATGAATGGCGGAAAAAAGAGGCGGCACCTGATCGATTTCGCCAAGAAACCGTCCCAGGGCCTGGACAACCGCGGCAGGTTCGGGAACGCCCCCCCCCTCGCGAACCACCCGTCCGGTCGGATCGCAGGTATCGGTTTCCCGACCAAAGGCGACCCAGCATCGATAACTTTTTTCCCCTTCCAGGACATGAACCAGCGTTTTGGTCGCCTCGCCGAGGGCCACCGGCAGCAACCCCTCCGAAAATGGGTCGAGGGTTCCCCCGTGTCCCGCCTTGGCAGCCTGGGTAATCCGCCGCACCCGTTCCACCACCCGGGTCGAGGTCATTCCCCGTTCCTTGAGAATGGCCAGCCATCCATGGATCGCCTTGCCGCGGCGATTGCCTCCACGCCCCATCAACAATTCTCCTTACTCGCCAGCGGTCGGAATTGCAAGTGATCCCAACAATTTACCGATCCGGTTGCCATATTCCAGGGAGGTATCCTCCTTGAAACGAAGTTCCGGAACCCGCCGCATCCGCATTCGTTTTCCCAACTGCCCCCGGATGTACCCGGAAGCCCGTTGCAACGCCTGGATCCCCTGGGACACCCCGTGTCCATAGGCGGTGATGTATACCGTCGCCACCATCAGATCGCCACTGACCGTCACTCCGGTCACCGAGATGATCCCCTCCCGCCGGGCTGGAACACCATCCTCGCCAGGAATCCCTTCGGCGCAGGCGCCATGAATCTCCCCCCGGAGAAGCATCTCGGCGATTTCCCGTTGAATCTGCCCCGCCACCTTTTGGGTCCGAACCCCCATCAGAGAATCTCCACACGGTAATCGACGATCACGGCCTTCCCTTCGGTATCGATAAACTGGACGATCTTGTCAAGCAACCCCTGCAACCAGACGGCATCGGCGCTCACCGCCGCCACCCCCAGATCGGCCGTCCCCCAGACATCCTGGGATCCCACCTCCGCCACCGCCACATGAAAACGGTTGCGCGTCCGTTCGATAAGCCCCTTGAGGACACCCCGTTTTTCCTTGAGCGAACCAATCCCATGAAGCCCCAGGCGAATCTCCAACAGACCGATCCGGGTCATGACGGATAAAAATCAGACCGCGATGGTCTGGCGAATTTCTTCGACCATGAACGCTTCAATGATGTCTCCCGATTTGAAATCATTGAACTTTTCGATACTCATTCCACAATCCTGCCCTTCCCGCACCTCCTTGGTATCATCCTTGAAACGCTTCAGGGCCAACAGCTTGCCATCGTGAATGATGACACTGTCCCGCAACACCCGGACACGCGCCTTCGAGGGGATCACCCCCTGGGTCACGACACACCCCGCCACATTGCCCACCTTCGAAATACGGAAGACTTCGCGAATGGCGGCGCTGCCCAAGAAGACTTCGCGCTGGGTCGGCGCCAGACGCCCTTCCATGGCCCGGGTCATGTCTTCGAGAAGATTGTAGATGACGGTGTAGAAGCGAAGATCGATCTTCTCCCGCTTGGCCATTTCCCTGGCCTTGGCATCGGCGCGCACATTGAATCCAAGGATGACCGCGTCGGAGGCCATCGCCAGCATCACATCCGATTCGTTGATACCTCCAACCCCGGTATGAATCACGTTCAACCGGATCTCGGGATGTTCGATCTTCATCAGCGACTCGGCGACCGCCTCCACCGAACCGCGCACATCTCCCTTGACCACCACCTTGATCTCGTCGAGTTCCCCCTTCTGGATCTGATTGAAGAGGTCGTCGAGCTGCGTCGGCTGGGCCGTGCGCAAATGTTCCTGTTCCTTGAGCTTGATCTGACGGAATGAGGCGATGTCCTTGGCCCGTTTTTCATCCTGGACCGTCACCAGTTCGTCTCCCGCCTCCGGAACCCCCGACAGACCGATGATCTCCACCGGTACCGACGGCCCCGCCTTTTGAATCGATTTGCCGCGGTCGTTGATCAGCGTGCGCACCTTGCCCCATTGCTGCCCGACGACAAAAATGTCCCCTTCCGACAATGTTCCGCTCTGGACCAGACAGGTCGCCACCGCGCCGCGTCCCTTGTCGAGCTTGGCCTCGACAATGGTCCCGCGGGCGTTCTTGTCGGGATTCGTCTTGAGACTCAATACCTCCGCCTGAAGCAGGATCATCTCCTCCAGACTCTCGATCCCCGTCCCGTCCACCGCCGACACATTGACGAAAATCGTCTGTCCGCCCCAATCTTCCGCGACCAGCTCGTACTCGGTCAATTGTTGCTTGACCCGATCGGGATTGGCCCCGACCTTGTCGATCTTGTTGACCGCCACGATGATCGGAACCCGGGCATCCTTGGCATGATTGATCGCCTCCACCGTCTGCGGCATGACCCCGTCATCCGCCGCCACCACCAACACCACGATGTCGGTCACCTTCGCCCCACGCGAACGCATCGCGGTAAAAGCGGCATGGCCCGGGGTGTCGATGAAGGTGATCGAACTGCCGTTTTTCAACGTCACTTGATAGGCACCGATGTGTTGGGTGATGCCGCCATATTCCCGCGACGCGACATCGGTCTTGCGAATGGCATCCAGAAGAGAGGTCTTGCCGTGATCGACATGCCCCATGATCGTCACCACCGGCGGACGTTCGGTCTTCTGTTCCTCGGTATCGACCGCCTCGGTCAATTCGGCAACGATGTCCGCCTCCTCCGACACCGTCTTGGGTCGGTGCCCCAACTCCTCCACCACCAACACCGCCGTGTCCTGATCGAGGACCTGATTGATGGTCACCATCATTCCCTGATCGAAGAGAAGTTTGACCACCTCGGAGGCTTTCACCGCCATGCGGCTGGCCAGTTCCGCCACGGTGATGGTTTCGGGAATGACCACATCCCGCACCACCGGTCCCACCGGCGCCGCCTGGGCACCCTGAACGACCTCTTCGCGTCCCCCTCTTCCACCCCTGCCGCGCCCCTGGCGCCCCTTGCGCGGACTCAGGGCCTTTTCCGCCTCGGGATCGACCGACTTGCGTCCCTTGCGCTTGACCTTGGTCTTCAGGGTCTTGCGCCCCTGCCCTTCCTCGGACTCGATCTTGCGCCGTTCCTCCAACAACCGTTTCTGCTCACGCAATTCGTCCAGCTGCGACAACCTTTTGGTCACCAGGGCTTCGGTCTTCTTGCGAGCGACATCCTCCTTCTGCGCCCGGGTCAACTTTTTCTTGGCGCCAAACTTGTCCACATCGTCGTCCGGACTCCTCGCCTCCCCGTCCATCGCCGCCGCCATCCCCACCGGTACCTCCGACTCCGACCCGGCGCGCGATGCGACACCGCCTTCTCCCTGTTCCGACCCGTCGCTCCCGCGACCTTTCGCCGGACGGGATGACACGACCTCACGCATTTCCTCCAGGTTTCCCCCCCTGGCAGGCGGCATCGTAAACCCAAGGGTCAACGACACCACCGGTCGCGACACCGGCGTCCCGACCGGTCGCGACACCGGCGCCCCGGCAGCAGGCCTCTCCCGGGACGGCGCCGCCCCTTCCCGTTGCCGGGAAGATTTTTCCCGTGAACCAGACGGCCCTTCGCGCGTGGCTTTCACCCGGGCCGACGGAGGATGATCCCGCCTGGCCGACGGTTCCACCGATGGCTTTCTGGATCCCGTCTCCCTTTCCCCCGAGGCAACCACCGCCTCCGGGACCCCCGAAGCAACCGCCTGCTCCGGCGGAGCGTCCACCGGTACCGATTCCTGCCGCGCCCCACCTTCATCCCCGGTTCGAACATGGACAGCCACTTCAGGACCTTCGGAAATCGCGCCAGGAATCACCTGGACCGGCGCAGGAACCGGCGCAGGAACCGGCGCAGAAACCGGCACAGGAACCGACGGCGCGGCATCGACCAAAGCGACGACAGATGGAGCATCCTCCGTGACATTCGCCTCCGGCGCCAATGGGGCTTGCGCCATGACGGCAACCACCCCTTCTCCTGCCGAATCAGGCGTCCCTTCCGCGGAAGTCGCGGCGGCGACACCGTCAACCCGATGATCCTCGCCAACCCCGCCGGCAACCGAAGGCTGCGTCAATTGATGATCCCGAACCTCCTCGATCGACGCGCCGGTCTCCTCTTCGACGCCAGAGGGGGGCGAAAACAGGGCCTCGGCGGTTTCCACCACGCTCCCCTGCCGTTCCTCCTTGAGGCGTTTGCGTTCCTCCGGCGTCAGTGGCGTCAAGACCTGATGCCTGGCGCGGTTCTGGGTCTCGGAAGAAGGCGATTCCCTGGATGCCTCTCCTCCCTTGTCCGCGGACACCTGGGCTTGCACCGGATCCATGGCCTCCGATCCATCCTGAAGGTCACCGGCCTTTACAAATGTCTTCTTGCGTCGAACTTCGACCACGACACTCTTGCTTCTCCCGTGGGAAAAGTTCTGCTTGATCGAACCGCCTTCGACGGTTTTCCTGAGCACGATGCGACGTGGCGCCTTGAGACGCAGTTTGCCTTCATCCTCGATCTTCTTGGACTCACTCAAAAGATCAATCTCCACCGGTTTGAATGACTTTTAACAACCCTGCCCCACAATGGATCCGGCCAAACTTGAATCCCCACGGGCTTTGAACCTTGGGGACACCGTCCCCGCCCCATCCGCGACACCGGCGGACAGCCCCTCTCCGACATGAAACGCCCGCCATCGCGACGCATCCAGCCGCAACCGTTGCGCCAGACCCTGATCGTTGACCGCGAGGATCGTCGTCCGCGACCAGCCGCAAGCGGCGCCAAGGCGCTCCCCGTCCAGAAGTTCCAGCCATTCCTTCACCCCATGCCGGTCAACGAGACCGGCGAACTTCTGTCGGGAATTGTCGGCGATATCGGCGGCCAGAATCAACAACGGTCGCTCTCCCGCCAAAAACCACCCCTCCACCTCGCGCAGCCCGCGCCGGACCGCCCCGGCCCGCCGTGCCAGCCCCATCCCTTCCAGAAACCGGCGCGTCAAACCGGCGCCGCAACGCGCAACCACCCGTTCCACATCCACGCCGCCACCATTCTTCCGCAACAGGCGGGTGATGGCATCGACCGTCGGCACCACATGGATTCCGCGTCCCGGAAGCCGATCCGCCAGATCCTCCACCAACGCCCCCTCGGGCGAGCGGACAAAACGCAACAAATACCCCCGGGGAAGCCGCTTCCGGACGATGGCGCAGCTGCGCATCGGCCCCCCCCGGTCGTTTTCGACCGCAACCTCCGGTTGCGCCGCAACCGGCGCTTCACCCGTCCGCCCTTCAAGGTTGTTCAGGCTGTTTTCCTTCCGACTCCGTTGCCTCCGATCCTTCATTTTCAAACCAACCCGCCTGTTTCCTGGCTTCGAGAATGAGCGCTTCGGCTGACGTCGTATCCAACAGATCGCCCGTCGCTTCGAGCAGTTCGTCGGTTGAAAGATCGGCCAGGTCCTCCAGATTGCCGATCCCCTTTTCCGCCAGGGCGATGGACATGGCATCGCTCAGCCCCGGCAAACACACCAGACGGGGATCGACCTTCAACTCCGCCTTGCGCTCCTCCGTTTCCAGGGCGCTTTGCAGCAGATGGTCCCGGGCGCGATTGCGCAATTCCTGGGCGATCTCCTCGTCGAAGCCATCGATGGATCCCAACTCCTCCAGTGGAATGTAGGCGACCTCCTCCAGCGAAGTGAAACCTTCCTGAACCAGGGAGCCTGCGACCTCTTCGTCAAGATCGAGTTTTTCCATGAACTCACGGGTCAGTGCCTGGAACTCCTCGACGCGACTGGCCGATTCCTCCGCTTCGGTGATGATGTCGATCCGCCAACCGGTCAGATCGGAGGCAAGGCGCACATTCTGGCCGCGGCGCCCGATGGCCAGGGAAAGCTGGTCGTTGGCCACCACCACCCGTATGTTGCGATCTTCCTCGTCCACGACCACCTTGGCGACCTCGGCGGGGGCCAGGGCGTTGCATACGAAGACCGCCGGATCGGACGACCATTCGATGATGTCGATGCGTTCCCCCTGAAGTTCGGTCACGACCCCCTGCACCCGCGAGCCGCGAATACCGACGCAAGCCCCCACCGGATCGACATGGGGATCGTTGGAACGGACGGCGATCTTGCTGCGATAGCCCGGATCCCGCGCCACGGCCCGGATTTCGACGACGCCGTCATAGATTTCCGGGACCTCCATTTCGAACAACCGCATCACCATCATCGGGTCGGTCCGGGACAGGATGATCTGAGGTCCGCGGGTCACATCCCTTATTTCATGGATGTAGGCGCGGATCCGGTCGCCCTGGCGGTAGTGTTCCCGCGGCAGCTGGTGCTCGTGGGGCAGAAAGGCCGAAGCCCGGCCAAGATCGACGTAAATGTTGTTGCGTTCGACCCGTTTGACCACCCCGTTGACCAGTTGCCCCTTGCGATCGATGTATTCCTTGAAAATACTGGCCCGTTCCGCCTCGCGGACCTTCTGGACGATGACCTGTTTGGCGGTCTGGGCGGCGATGCGTCCGAATTCGATGGGCGGCAGTTCCTCGGCGATGAAATCGCCCGGTTTGGCCTCGGGATTGAGGACGATGGCGTCGATCAGGGTGATGTGGGTATCTTCCCCCTCGAAGTTTTCCGCGTCCTCGGATTCGACCACCTCGCGCAGCTGGTTGATGCGAAAGACCCCCGCCTTGTTGTCGAAGCTGGCCTTGATGTTCTTGTGCGCCCCATATTTTTTGCGTGACGCCGTTTCGATGGCCACCTCCATGGCCTCGATCACAACCTCGCGCCGGATCCCCCGTTCTCGGGCAAGTTGTTCCGCGTATTGAAGAATCTCCACACTCATGAAAGGATTTCCATTATTTTTGACCGGATGTTTTGATTTCCAATTCCAGATTGGCCTTGCCAATCGCCGCCAACGGTATCGCCAGCCGTTCCCCCTCCCGAACCGTCAGAACGACCTCCTGTTCCACCACCTCCTGGATCACCCCCTTGAAATGACGCTGCCTGGCAGCGCCATCATCCCCACCCACGGCCAGGGGAAGCAGGGTCGTCAGACGGACCGCCCTTCCCTGGAAACGGATGAAATCCTCCCTCGTTTTCAGGGGACGTTCCAGACCCGGCGACGAAACCTCCAGGCGGTAGGCATGGGGAAGCGGATCACGCACATCCAACAACCCCTCGACATGGTCACTGACCCGGGCACAATCCTCGATGGTCGGCGAGGCACCACCCAGCCGTTCGATGAACAGTCGAAGAAACCAGGACCGGCCATCCTTGACATAGTGCAGATCGACCAGTTCGCAACCGGCGGCACGGGCCGCCTGGCGAGACAGCGAAGTCAATTCTTCCAAGAGATTGGACACGGACCGAACCTGTCCTTCTTTGTGTCAAGGTCACCGGAGGCATCATGCGGCGCGGGTAAAAAAAAAGCCGGCCGAGCCGACTTCCCAACGTGCCAGGGAATCCTGTCGTCGCGGGCTGGAACTGCCATCGGACCAAGCCCGCGGGTGAAGGTAACGCGACGACTGAAACCAAACCGGATATGAACCATGGACCGGACCGGATGACAGACGACCCATCCGTCGTTGCATCAACGCCGACGGCGCCTCCACGACGGCGATTTCCAACCGACACCGCTTACTGCCATTTTATGGAAAATCATCACCAATGCAAGGAAAATTCCCACCATCCCATGGCGGTCACGATGGTTCATCGTCGGGCGATTGAAACTCATCGCGCTTGTCAAGCGAATCCCGTTGCGGATATAAACACATAATCGTTCAGCAGGCCAGACCCCGGCACCGGCAAGAACATCCCGGTAAAGGTCCTGCAACACCCGAAAAACCCTGACGCACGGAGTGGCCGGATCGCATGTTGATTGAATTCAGCGTCGCCAATTATCTTTCCTTCTGCGAACGTCAGACCCTGAGCATGGTCGCCAGCTCCCAATATCGGGAATTGCCGGGGCATCATTTTTCTTCCGGAGTCACGGGGGTTCCCAACCTGCTCGTGGCCAATCTGATCTACGGCGCCAACGCCTCGGGCAAGAGCAACCTGATCAATGCGGCGATGTTCATGTGGGATTTCATCCTCAACTCCGTCAAGGGACAGGAGGGCGATCCCATCGATGTACAGCCCTTTCTCCTCAACAGCCGCAATTCCCAGGAACCCAGTCTGTTCGAGATGATCTTCATCATCGACGACACCCGCTATCAATACGGTTTCGGGGTGACGCCGCGCCGGGTCAACCATGAATGGCTTCTGGCCTATCCCAAGGGACGGGCGCAACGATGGTTTGAACGGTACTACGATCCCGACACCGGAAGGGAAACCTGGAATCTTCACAAAAAATTTCTCCCCGGCAACCGGGAAATCTGGAAGGATGCAACCCGGGCCAACGCACTGTTCCTCTCCACCGCCATCCAACTCAACAGCGCCCCCTTGAAACCGGTATTCGACTGGTTCGACAAGCGGCTGCGCATTTTTCGTCCGCATGCCGAGATCAGCCGCGAATTCACCGCCACCCTGTGCCAGGATCCCCAGGGACGGCTTGAAGTGATGAAATTTCTCAATCAGGCCGATCTGGACATCGAGGGGATCCGTCTGGAAACCCGCAATCTGGGTGATCTGGGAATGGACGACCTGCCCGATGGGGTGCGAACCGCCCTGAAAAGGGAAATGTCCAGCCAGATCGTCACCGAGGTCCGCCTTGAACGTTCCACTTCCGACACCGGCGAACCGGTGGTCCTGCCCTGGGAGGCGGAATCCCGGGGAACCCAGAAATTTTTCGCCCTGGCCTGGCCTTTGATCAATCTTCTGCGCCAGGGACACGTCCTGTTCCTGGATGAAATGGATTCCAACCTGCACCACAATCTGGTCCGTTTTCTTTTCGAACTGCTGCACGACCCCAAGGTCAACCGCACCCAGGCGCAACTGGTTTCCACCACCCACGACATCGCCCTTCTGGACAATGACCTCTTCCGCCGTGATCAATACTGGATGATCGAAAAGACGGGCGACCGTTGCAGTGAACTCTATCCGATTTCCGATTTCGATCCGGTCCGCGGAGAACCGTTGCAACGGCGTTATCTCGATGGCCATTTCGGCGCCCTTCCCATTCTCAAGCGGTTCGACGGGTGGTGACGCCCTTGGACAGGCGACCTTCAGGACCCCGGGAGCGAACGCCGTCCTCCCTGGAACGCATCAAGGGAGTACATGGCGTCCGCGACGGCATGCTGCTCCTGGCCCCCGCCGCCGCCATCCCCTACCTCGATGCCATGTCGAAACACCTTGGCCTGTCGCGTCGGATCGCCTTGGCCCAGATCCCCCCCTTTCCCTCACCCGAGGCGTTCATGGCCGAGGTCCGTCTTCATCATCGACGCCTTGGACCTTTGCGCCGCATCTTCGGGCTTGTCGAACTCCCCCTGGGCCCGACGACCCGAACCGCGGAGGTCCGGGCACTGCGTGATCTTGTCCGCCATCACGACCTTCCGGGCAACGTTTCACTCCGGGTCCTCTTTTCCCGTCCCGGTTTTTCCCTGTGGATCGCCCTGCATTATTCCTTTTCCGCGCCGCCCGAAGACCCTTCCCTCATTGGAAACTGGATCGAAAGACTCCATTCCGAAATCCCTCCCGATTCCCCGACCGTGATTTTTTCCGATCCGGTCGCCGTCCCCCGAACACTCGATACCGCCATGGACCGGGCGCGATTTCTCGCCCGGAATCGGGCGCACCATCCAACCGATGAATGTCTCCCCTTCACGGAAGTCCATGAACTGATGGCCTGTCTGATACGTCTGGGGCAACGAATTCCCGAAAAACATTGACGCTCCAGAAAACCCCCTTCGTTCCCTTTGCAACCGGTCCGGAAAATCATCCTTGCGAAAATCGCGTTTTTTTTCGCCCCGACCGCATTTTTTTGTTAAGATCCATTCAAACGATTCCGATAAATTGAATAGAGGTAGTGTTTACCAAATAAAAAAGTTACCGCATCAGGAACAAGACCATGTCCGACACCACGGAACAAATTCTGGATCAGGTTCTGGCCCGCGTACAGGGAATCTGGGCCTCTCCGATTCCGGTCGCGCGTTTCGAGTTCGAGTTGAAACGACTGGAACGGATCGTCAAGGAGTACCGTCGGAAGGAACCGACACGCGCCTTCTATCTATTGGGGTTGCTGGCGACCCTCATGGACGATCCGGAAAGGATGCGTGCCAGTTTCAGGAATGCCCTGGCGCATTCGGGTAACGATTTCGACGTGCGCCATGGATTCGGTTCGTGCCTGGCCCGCCTTGGATTTTTTTCCGAGGCGCGCAACCAGTACGAACTTCTCTACCAGGACAACCCCGAGGACCTCGACGTTCTGGCGGAACTGATCGTCTCGTCACTGGCGGCGGGACGGATCCAGGAAGGGGTCAAGTGGATCCAGTGCTGGAGCGAACTCAACCCCGACCGGCCCTTCGAAGAGGCCGAAACCATCGCCAGAAGCGGCGCCCTGTTGCAGAAATTCGGCATCTCCGATGATCAGGTCGAACGTCTCCAGGGATTGGCCCTGCGCATTCTTGAAAAGGAACGCAAGGAGGTCAAGACCATCAACTACCGCGGCATGCCCGAGGAAAATCCGCAGTGGATCGATGCAAGCCTGGTCCTCGACGAACCGGAGGATGTCGTCGATGCGTTGAACAGCAAACTCGCCTCGGCCCTTTCCAACACGACGACACCACGCAAGGTCGCCGATCTGGTCGTCTTCAACTATGCCCGCGAACATCAGTCGGTTTCATGAATCAGGAGGCGCGTACACGAACACAGTCAAAAATAAAAATCATGGGGGCAATCCTTATTTCTTACCGAAAAAGCCATCAGGCCTTTGTCGATAATCCGTGAAAAAGATTTTCCATGACGTGTCCTCCGCGCTGGAGCCGTTCCGCGTCATCCGTTGTCGATGCGACGATTCCCGAAAGAACTGTCGCAATCCCTGGTGACTCTTCATGCTGGAAACAACCTCCACCCAGATCCAGGTCGTGAACGATGCCTGCCAGTGCCTTCATCGCTGGCCAAGACACGTCAAAATGCCGGACCAATACCTCGAAGGTACATGCTTCTCCTTCATGGGTGAATTCTCCTCCAGGCATATCGAAACAAATTTCTCCCTCCCTGGGGTGATCCTCCCGATCGGCGACAAAACGAAAGACGGCCTCCGGATCGATGAACCTGCGGATCAACCAGGCCGAAGCGATGCGATCCACGTAAACCCCGGACCGGGTCACCCAGGTCTTGCGATGATAGTGCTTCTTGTCACGCAGTGCCGGTTCCTGATCTTCGTCGGCTGGATTTTCCAAACGGTTCAATTTTGATTCCACGGCGATCAGTTGTTCTTTCAGGGACGCCCCTTCAGGGGCATCAAAAAAATCGATCCGCCGAATCTTGAGCGCCCGTTTCCGAATCGCCTCGATTTCCCGCCGCCAGTTTGTCGTGCATTCATTGGTGGACAGACCACTGTTTCCAACGTCGGTCACCATCTCCAGGAGTCGTTTCGCTTCCCGGATCAGGGGAGTGTACTCCAGATTGCGTGCCGTCTGGAAACTTCCCTTGATTTCTTCTTCGATCCCGATCCCGGGAAAAACCACCTCCCCGACAAACGCCCGTCCTCCTCCCGATTCGATTTCCTGGGCCAACCACACGAACCCTTCATGTCCCTCTGGAGAGGCCGGAAGCAGGTAGACTGAATTCTTCAACGCCACCGCCCCCAGGGACGAAAGACGATTGGCCACCTTGTTGCGCAGGTAGGCGGGCTTTGGCGGAATGTTGTGAATCAGCAGGCTCCAACGAAGGGGATTCATGCAGGGTCCTTTTTTATATCAATTGCAATCGTAATCATGGTAGTATATAAAGCAATTGCTACATAGTGTGCAACCGTTCGCTTTTGCTTGCGGATGAAGCATGTCCGCCATTTTCAATTTTGGAAAGGGAAACCATACCATGAAACAGGCATCGTTGATGGCCGCCCAGTTGATGGCCGCATCCATGCGGACCGCCCCCAAGGCTGGAGGAAAAGATTTTCTGGAGATTGTCGTGGTGGATGATGAGACCACCCTGAAAAGCCTGTCCGAAAGAATGTCGGCCCATGCCCCCGAGAGTACCAACGAGGCCTTCTGGTCCAGGGACGCAGCCAACATTGCCGTTTGTCACGCGGTGGTGCTGGTGGGTCTCAGGCGGTTCGTCACGGCGGGATACGATTGTGGCGGCTGTGGTTTTCCGACCTGTGCCGAATTTACCAGGCAGCGCACGGAACAAGTGAAAAAAATGGGTTACTCTGGCCCCCATTGCGTCATGCGAATGATGGATATCGGTGTTGCCCTGGCTTCCGCCGCCAAGACGGCGGGATTGCTCAACATCGACAACCGGGTCCAGCAACGTGTCGGAGCGGCGGCCCGGGCGATGGGATTGATCGATGCCGCGGTGGTCATGGGAATTCCCATCGGAGTTTTCGGGAAGAACCCATTTTTCGACCGGGCGAAACATTGATCGGAAGGACAAGCGCCATGAGTGTTCAACTGATATTTGGATCGTTGTGTTCGGTCAGTTTCCTGGCCCGGTTTTCCTATGCCCTGGCCCGAAATCCGGTCCTGCCGCTGTTTGCCGTGTTTCTGGGGGCGGGACCGGAGGCGGTGGGACTGGCAGTGGGCATATCCACCGTGACCGGGATTTTCTTCAAACTGCCGGCAGGGGCGCTGTCCGATGTCATCGGCAGGCGCCGGACCATGCTGGCAGGCCTGTGCATCTTTGCCATCATGCCGTTCGCCTATCTGTTCATCGAGGACTATGAACAATTGGTCGTCATCCGGTTTCTGCATGGATTGGCGACAGCAATCTATGGACCGGTGGCCATGGCGGTCGTGGCGGATATTGCTGGATCGAAAAAGGGGGAATGGCTTTCCTGGTTTTCCTCCGTGGGCATTGTCGGTACCCTCCTCGGTGCGCCGGTCGGCGGTTTGTTGCTTTCCCTGTATCCCCCCGAGACCGCCTCCCATTCCACCGGGACATTCGATTTGATCTATGGACTCTGTGGCGTGACCGGGGTGATGTCTCTGCTCATGGGATTGCGCTGGCTGTTGCAACATGAGGAGGTGCCGAAAGCAAGCCTGTCGGAACGATGGCTACGCTTTGCCCATGGCATTCGCGAGGTCGTGGCGGACCGCAGGGTGGCGATCACTTCGGGAATGGAAGGGTTGCAAAATCTGGCCATGGGCGCATTGGAGGCATTCTTGCCCATCTATGCGGTGACGGTCGCGGGTCTCTCCCCCTTCCAGGCCGGTTTGTTGTGGGGTTGCCAGGTGGGAACGGTGTTGCTGGCCAAACCGCTCATGGGACGAATTTCCGATCGACGTGGCAGAAAATCCTTGATTCTGTGGGGCATGGTCTGCTGCGCGGTCGCCATCGCCATGATTCCCACGCAGGAAGGGTTCATGGCGCTTCTGGGACCGGCGCTTCTTTTTGGCCTGGGTGAGGCCTTGGTCACCTCGTCCACCGCCGCGTTGGTCGCCGACCTGTGCCGGGAACAACACTATGGCGCCGCCATGGGGGTGTTCGGAACCTTGTTCGATGTGGGCCACGCCTCGGGTCCCATCCTCGGCGGACTGCTGGTCGGCGCCTTCGGTTACCAGACCGCCTTTGCCGCCATGGCGTTCCTCATGCTTCTGTCCCTGCCGGTTTTTCACCTCATGGTGAAAGAAAACCCAAATCCTTAGATCGCGAAAAAATCGGGGGAAGAGGCCGGAACCGGTCCCGGCCATTCCATGCCCGGGACCACTCAACTGGGAAACGTCAAAATCCCATAATAATAATCGACATACCGTTTCAAACGGTTGAGGGCGTTGCTGTTGAGGGCCTGCAAATCGGTCAAATCCCTGACACCGCTGTGACTGCGGACAATGGCGAAAACGTTGGGGTTTTTCTTGAGAAAGTCGATTTTTTCTTGAATTTCGTTAAGTTCCAGAGACATCGTTTTTCTCCTTTCCATACGGGTGGCGATTGGTTTCATTAAGGTGAATCAATCTTCATGCCAAAGTCACGGGGGCATGATCTCACGAAAATCGATGATCGAGGGAAAACGGTGCGAAAACCGGGGTGGCAATCGGGAACTGGGGGCAGCGACATGGATGGGAAAGGCGATCCCCTGGGTTTTGGCAGCATCGAGGACCGCTTCGATATCGTCGGCCAGGAGCGTGGTTTCGGGATGGAAGGGGAATGATTCTTTCAGGGCATGCCAGAATTCGGGGGTTTCCTTGGGATGACCGATGGCATGGCTGCAATGAATGGTGGTGATCCAGGCACCGAGTCCCGTTTTCTTGAACTTCAGGTCGATGGCGTGGGGATGGGCATTGGTGACCAGGCAAACGGTACGTCCATTCTGTTTGAGGCGGTCGAGAAAGGGGACAACATGGGGATGGATGCCAATCAGGTCGGAAACGCGCTCCTTGAGCCCTGGAATGTCCAGATCGAGCATACGTGACCAATGGTCGAGATCGTACCAGGCAAGGGTTCCCTCGAAGGAGCGGTATCGGGCCAAAACTTCGGCGCGGGCCTGTTCGATGGGAAGGGCATGTTTTTCGGAATAGGCCTGGGGCACGGTTTCGCGAAAGAAAACGTTGTCGAAGTTCAGGTCCAGGAGGGTCCCGTCCATATCCAGGAAGACGGAGGAAATGGTTTGCCAGGGAATGGGTTGCATGGGCCTTGGGGCTGCGATCATGACCGGTAATCGGCATTGATGGTAATGTAGTCGTGGGTCAGATCGCAGGTCCAGACGGCATCGGCGTGGTCTCCCAGACCAAGATCGATGCGAACGGTGATTTCCTTCCGGGCCATGACGGCGGCGCCGTCTTTTTCCAGGTAGCCCGGGGCACGAACGCCACCGGAGACGATCTGAACCGTGTCCAGGAACATGTCGATCCGCTCGACCCGAAGCGGCACGCCGGCATAACCGACCGCAGCCAGGATCCGCCCCCAGTTGGGATCGGAACCGGCAAAGGCGGTCTTGACCAGGGGGCTCTTGGCAACGGTGGCGGCGATGGTCCGGGCATCCTTGCGGGTCATGGCTCCCGTGACCTCGATGGTGACGAATTTGCTGGCCCCTTCACCATCGGCGACAATCTTCCTTGCCAGCTGGCCGCAAACTGTTTCCAGGGCACGGGTAAACCGTGACATGGCGTCGGGATTGGCCGGACCGCAAACCACCCCACCCTGACCCGAAGCGAAGGCCAAGACGGTATCGTTGGTGGAGGTGTCGCCATCGACGATGGATCGGTTGAAGGTTTCATCGACGGCAAGGGCAAGATGGGTCTGAAGAACGTCCGCCGGGATGATGGCATCGGTGAAGAGGAAACAGAGCATGGTGGCCATGTTGGGGTGGATCATCCCTGCCCCCTTGGCAATCCCCAGGACATGGACCGGTTTATCCTCAATGAAAAAACGTTCGGCGGCCAGTTTTGGATAGGCATCGGTGGTCATGATTGCCCGCGCCGCTTTTTCCCAGCCGGTTTCACCGGCGGCAAGGGCCTGGACCAGACCCGGCAGGGCCGCCATGGGGCGCTCCACGGGAAAATGTTCGCCGATGACTCCGGTGGCGGCGATGAAAACGGTCTCCTCCGGGATGTGGAGGTGTCCGGCGACGGCCTGGGTCAGATTTTGCGCCGCCACCATCCCCTGGGGACCATTGGCGACGTTGGCATTGCCGGAGTTGACGATCAGCGCCCTTCCCGTTCCCTGGGACAGCCGCTCGCGACACAGGGTCACGGGAGCGGCAACCACCTGGTTTTGGGTGAAGACACCGGCAACCCGGGTGTCGGGATCCATGGCCACGAGAAGCAGATCGGTCCGGTTGTCGGTCTTGATGCCGCAGGCGGCGGTGGCAAAACGAAATCCCGAAATGTTCCATGCCACGTTGTCGGAGAGATTCGCTGGGATCGTCATGGGCTGCCCTTTGTCTGAACGCAAATCACTTTAGGTGAAACCGGCCTGAAAAATTCATGTCACGGATCGATAGACTGTCATGGCGTCTGAATTATCGGACGCCAGATTCTATGAAAGAAAAAACCGGGCTGCAATGGGTGTCGCATGGGGTAGGCATGGTGGCCAGGATGGCCTGGAAAATGGCATGCTACTTGAATCCAACCAGGCATGTGCATGACAGGCAGGACGGAGACGAAATCAAAAAACAACGATCGATCAACGTGTTCACGATCATCGAACAACCCGGCGCTCCCTGCGTGCGACCGACAAAAAATAATCGACAGTGGCAAAAGGGCACTCCAATGGGACAAAGCATCAAAAAAAAGATGAGCCGTCGCGCCTGGCTGGGCGACATGGAACCAGAATACGAAGGCATGCTGGAATGGATGCTCCTGGCCAGGGAGGTGGAAAAACAACCTCCCGAACCCAGGCAGCCGTTGTATTGGGCATTGCTTCCCGGCACGCTTGCGACGACCCCGGCCTCGCGGACAGGCATTGCATGTCACTGAGGAATTGGTGACAATGAACGTGATACCGGTGTTTTGATCGTTTCAGACCGGCGATGGATCCTGCCGGATACCCAAGGATTGTCCACGATGCCACCAGAGACCGCCACGGGAAGACCATGGACATTCAGGGAACGGATGAGCGGTCCATTCGATGGCCTGGTACGAATCGACGATGCCCGATCGCTGGCGATGGAAATTGCCGCGATGGGACCGTGGCATCTCCATGAACCGGCGGCGGGCGACCATTGGCAATTGGTGGATGGACACCATGCACGGGACCATCTGGAAGGATTGCTCGACGAAATATTGCGCGAGGAAAAAGGAGTCTGGACGACGATGGTGTATGTCCAGTCGCGGGAAAACCCCGAGGTGATCAAGGTGTTTCATCCCCGCAGGGCCGGATGTGGCTGTGGTGGCGGTGGCGGGATCGTCCCCTGGTGGGTCCTTTCCCGTGGCATCGAACCCGAGACGGTCCCGGGATGGACAAAGAATGTTTGCGAGGCCCCGGCGGTGGCAAAAAAAAGTTGGTTGGGAAAACTGTTTTCGTGAGTTTCGGCCCTTGAGTCTCCCGTGCGTCGCCCTTTGATCCTCGTCGTTGCCGCCTGGATTCAGGACGACGCTGGACGAACCTTGTTCAGCCAGCGTCGTCCCGGAGACAGCTTTCCATTGCATTGGGAGTTTCCCGGAGGCAAAGTACGCGAGGATGAAACCCCCGAGGAGGCCCTGGTACGGGAACTTCGGGAGGAACTGGACATCACGGTCCTGGATCCCCAGCCGTGGACCTTCGTTTCCCACCCCTATGAACAGTTTCATTTATTGATGACGGTTTATCGTTGCACCCGATTTATCGGTACGCCGAAGCCCATCGAGGTCCATCGGTTTTCCTGGTTGACACAGGAAGAGCTGATCGGGCTTCCCTTTCCCCCCGCCGACCTGCCGCTGTTGGAACGCATGCGCTGGTCTGTCCAAACCGGTCCTGGAACCGGGTGATCCGGGACAAATCGAGGGAACCGGTCCAATGCGACCTGTTCCCGCAACTGAAATCGGGAACGGGCCGCGCGGCTACTTTTGTCCGGAGACCCCGAATTTCTTGACAGCGTCGAGCCATTGCGGATAAAGGGAGAAATAGCTTTCCACCGCCTTGCCAGGATCGAAAAGGCTTTCGAACTCATCCATTTTGGTCAACATGCGTTGTTTCATCTTTTCCAACACTTCATTTTGCAGCGGTTGTACATCGGGCAGCCCAAGGAAGGCCCGTGCCTCCTGGGGTGACACTTCCACCTGCACGTTGATCTGCATGTTTTCCTCTCCCTCTCGATTGAAAATCGTCCGTGAGCATTGATTGCGATCGACCTGGGCGACCATGACGGGTTGATGTCGTGGCACCTCTGGAATAAGGTTTCCCCTGTTACCGCAATCCAATGTTGCCCAGCATAGCATGAATGGGTACGGGAAACACCATGAGAATGACTGAAGAACGTCGTTGAATCGCCTGCGAGGGAACCGCTTTGGGGGTGTCATGAAATTGGACAGGCCGAAGATTGTATTGACGGGTGGTGGGACTGGCGGGCATTTGTATCCTGCCCTGTCGCTGGCGCGGCATGTTCGCGACCGTCTGGATGTCGCCTATGTTGGCCATCCCGACAAGATCGAGGGACGGGTGATTCCTGCCGAAGGGATTGCCTTTCATCCTCTGGTGGCGGTTCCGTTCACGGTGCGACCGGCGCGGCTGCCGGGATTTCTCTGGCATTTTCTTCGCTCGTTGATCGGCGCCTTCGTTTTGTTGCGTCGTTTGCGTCCAGTATTGGTGGTCGGTTTTGGCGGCTATGTCAGTTTGCCTGTCGGTCTGGTCGCCCGTCTTTTGGGAATTCCGGTGGCGGTGCATGAACAGAATACCCATGGCGGTCTGGCCAACCGGTTGTTGATTCGCGCCGGGGCGTTGCCGATGACGGCGTTTCCCGATACGAAACTTCCTGTTTCGCGGCATCCTCCTGTTGTCACCGGTTGCCCGGTGCGGCGGGAGATCGGTTCCCTGGACCGGATGGAATCGCGTCGGGAGTTGGGCTTGCCGCTCGATCGAAAAATCTGTCTGGTGATCGGAGGAAGTGGCGGAGCGCGGTTTCTCAATGAAGTCCTTCTTGAAATTCTGGTTCGGGTGGCGCATCGGCAGGATTGGTTTTTTCTTCATGTGACGGGCCAGGGGTATCTGGAGGAGATGCAACGGATGGTGGCGCAAAAATTTCCCGGCGACGTGTTGCGGGAGCGCTATCGCATGGAAGGCTACATCAACGAAATCGCGCGTTTTTATGCCGCCGCCGATCTGGCGGTTTGCCGGAGTGGTTCCGCCACGGTCAATGAACTTTCTTGTGCCGGTCTGCCGGCGATTTTGATTCCCTCGCCCAACGTGACCGACAATCATCAGGAGGGCAATGCGCGGTATCTGGAATCGTTGGGAGGGGCCGAGGTGATTCTGGAGCGTGATTTGACTCCGGAACATTTGGTGGATCGTTTGACGGCGTTGTTGGATGATCCGGGACGGTTGGTCGCCATGGGGATTCAGGGGCGCACCCATGCCTTGGGACACAAGGCGTTGGCCATCATGGAGGATGCCTTGAGGCGCCATTGTCGCGCACTGGCCGGGTAGACTATTGCGGGTCCAGGGGGATCATCCTCCTGGTGGGGTCCAGGGGCAAAGCCCCTGGTAGGGTCCGGGGCGAAGCCCCGTCAGGCAACAAGGCCAGAAGCGACAAAAAAACGACGGTGGCAATCATTTTCCGGGCAGGTTTCTTTTATCCCATGGGTCCCATAAATCTTTTTCTGGGAGAGAAGGTTTGTTTCCAGATCGCCCGATCCTGTTTTCATCGACCAGCAGATCCAGTGGATGACTGCCAGTGGCCAGGGTCTTGGAAGGTACACGCTGGCTGGACGGCTCCAGGGAGGAGATATTCATGGCACCCTCAAAAAGAAGAAAAAAGGTCGATGATTGAATTGCCGAAACGGTTATTGCAAGCGACATGCCTGTGACGCTTCGACTTCTCCACCTTGCCGTGAGGGTGAACGATTGTGTACAAGGAAACCAGGGAAAAGAGTTGATTTTTTCGCCCGGGAACAAAAAAGGTTTTGGAAATGAAGCAGCCCACCCGAAAAGAGGGGATGGAGCGCGCCCAAAGAAGCAAGGGGCGCAGCGTCCATGAACGCACGATCCGTCTTCTGGCACGGCGGGCGCACGGGATGGCGGAGTTGAAACAAAAACTCATCGCCAAAGGGGAATCACCCGCCCAGGTACAAAGTGAACTTGAGGATTGCCGCGAACGGGGACTCTTGGACGATACGGCATTTGCCTATCAGCGGACCATGTCACGGATTGCTGGCAAGGGGTATGGTCCGGTTCGGGTCCGGGGAGAACTTCTCGGTCTGGGGCTCGACCCGGAGGATGTCGCCCGGGGCATGGCGCGAGCGCTCGAAGAACTCGACCTGGATGCGGTATTGGCTGGGGTGCTGGAGAAACGGTGCGGCAAATGGCAACGGGAAGGTGGCGCGGCGGACGACCGACATGCCCGCAAACGCTGTTTTGATCTATTGTATCGGCGCGGTTTTGACATCGATACCATTCACAGGGTCTTGTCATGATCTTCGGGTGGAGTGACCTATGACGGGAAATGAGATTCGCCAGCGGTTCATCGATTTTTTCAGGAAGCATGGCCATACGGAGGTCCGCTCGTCCAGCCTGATTCCCCAGAACGATCCGACCCTGCTGTTCACCAATGCCGGGATGAATCAGTTCAAGGGCTTTTTCCTCGGAGAGGAGACCCCTTCCTTCCGTCGGGCCGTCTCCAGCCAGAAGTGTCTGCGGGCGGGGGGAAAACACAACGATCTGGAAAATGTGGGCCGCACCGCCCGGCATCATACTTTTTTCGAAATGCTCGGCAATTTTTCCTTTGGCGATTATTTCAAGGAAGAAGCGATCACCCTGGCCTGGGAACTGGTGACCGAAGGGTTTGGCCTGCCCGTGGAAAACCTGCTGGTGACGGTCTATTCCGAGGATCATGAGGCCCATGACATCTGGCGACGGAAGGTGGGCTTGCCGGAGGAAAAGGTGGTACGGATTGCCACCAGCGACAATTTCTGGTCGATGGGTCCGACCGGTCCGTGCGGTCCCTGTTCCGAAATTTTCTACGACCACGGTCCTGAAGTTGCCGGCGGGCCTCCAGGGTCTCCCGATGCCGATGGCGACCGGTTCATGGAAATATGGAACCTGGTGTTCATGCAGTATGATCGGCTGGAGGATGGGACGATGCGCCCGTTGCCGCACCCGTGCATCGACACCGGCGCGGGACTGGAACGGTTGGCGGCGATTCTTCAGGGGCGGCGCAACAATTACGACTCCGATCTGTTCCTGCCATTGATCCAGGCGGTGGCACGGCAGACGGGGGTATTCACCCACGATCCGGAACATGTCGTTTCGCTGCGTGTGATCGCCGATCATCTGCGATCGGTCACCTTTCTGATCGCCGACGGCGTCCTCCCTTCCAACGAAGGACGGGGTTATGTCCTGCGACGGATCATGCGTCGGGCGATGCGCCATGGCCGCCTCCTGGGAATGGAAGAACCCTTTCTCCATCTTCTGGTTCCCGACCTGATCCGCCTGATGGGAGGCTATTTCCCGGAACTCGAAGCCCAGAGGGCGGTCGGAATGAAGGTGATCGAAAATGAGGAAAAGCGGTTTGCCTTGACCCTGGACGGTGGCTTGAAACACCTCGAAGATGCGGTGCGCTCCCTGGGACCGGGGGGGGAACTCGATGGCAGGACGGTCTTTTCCCTGTATGATACCTATGGGTTTCCGGTCGATCTGACCGCGGACATCCTGCGTGATCGAGGGATCCGCCTCGACCTGGAAGGGTTCGAGCGGCAGATGGCCGAACAAAGGACCCGGGCAAGGGCGGCCTGGGTCGGATCAGGAGATGAACGGGTGGCGGTGGTCTATCATGAATTGCGGGAACGATTCGGCGCCACCGATTTTCTTGGCTATGCCCTGGAAACCGCCCAGGCGGGCATTTTGACCTTTCTGAAGGATGGAACGGAAGTTTCCAGTCTGGGAGAAGGAGACGAAGGGGTGGTTCTGGTCAATCAGACCCCTTTCTACGGCGAGTCGGGCGGGCAGGTGGGAGACATCGGCATCATTCAATCGGGAACCGGGCGTTTTGCGGTCCATGATACCCGAAAACCCCTCCCGGATCTGATCAGCCACCATGGCCGGATGATCCAGGGGACGCTTCAGGCAGGAGATGCCGCCACCATGACGGTGGATGGCTCGGCGCGCATGGCGATCCGCCGGCATCACACCGCAACCCACTATCTGCATCATGCCCTGCGTCAGGTGTTGGGTTCCCATGTCAAACAGGCCGGTTCCCACGTCGGCCCCGAGCGCTTGCGTTTCGACTTTTCCCATTATCAGGCGATCGAACCGAAAGAACTGGAACGGGTGGAAGAGATGGTCAACGAGGGACTCCTGAACAACGATCTTCAGGAGACCACCGTGATGACCCCCGAGGAGGCGGTGGCGGCAGGGGCCATGGCGCTGTTCGGCGAAAAATACGGCGCCGAGGTGCGGGTGGTACGGGTGGGGCCGACGATGGAACTCTGTGGCGGAACCCATGTCCGACGTTCGGGCGATATTGGCCTGTTCCGGATCCTTGCCGAAAGCGCAGTCTCGGCGGGGGTACGGCGGATCGAGGCGGTCGCGGGGGCAGTGGCGCGGCAGAGTTACCAGAAGGATTGGCTTGCCCTCAAGGGAGGAGCCGCCCTGTTGAAACTTCCTCCAGCCCAGGTGGAGGAGGGAATCCGCAAACTTCTGGCACGGCAGAAGGAGCTGGAACGGGATCTGGGCAAGATGCAAAGCGCCATGTCGGGCAGCATGGTCGATACCCTGGTCGCTTCCGCCATCAAGGTTGGAGGGACCTCGTGTGTCTGTCAGAAGGTCGAAGGATTGGAGGCGGGGGGACTCAGGGAACTGGTGGACCTCCTGAAGGATCGGTTGGGTTCCGGGGTCATTTTCCTGGCTCTGCCGCACAATGACAAGGTCGGTCTGGTGGCGGGGGTCACGAAGGATCTGACCAAAAGGGTGGCCGCAGGCGATTTGATGCGTCATGCCGCGGAAAAACTGGGAGGAAAAGGGGGAGGACGGCCCGATATGGCCCAGGGGGGAGGTACCCGAATCGACCTGCTGCCGGAAGTATTGGCAGGGGTCCCCGACTGGCTCAAGGAGAAGTTGGCATGACAGACGTGAACTGGGACAAGGAATGCCCCCATTGCGGGGTCAAAATGAAAAAATGGTGTGCCAATACCAATGAATTTGGTGATGGACTCGGTTTTTGCACCAACGTCATGCTGGTCTGCTTCAATGATGAATGTTCCATGTATGTCAAGGGTTGGAACAGCCTGTACGACCATTATCGCCGGATCGGTTCGGTACGTTATTTCTTTTCGCCCGAGGATGGCGATTCCGGGGTGTTGCCGGTGGCCCACCGGGATGCCTTGCGTGGCGACATCATCGAGGAGTGACTTCCCATGGCGGCAAGGTGTGTCTACCTGACGGGGGCGACCGCCTCCTATTTTCTGCTGACCTTGCCGCTTCTGGAATCCTTTGCCCGGCATGCCGGACCGGAAGACAACCTTTATGTTTGCGACTTTGGCCTTTCGGAGGCGCAAAAAATATTCCTGCGGCACAAGGGGCAGCTTCTGGAGCGTCCCGACACCCTGGCCGAAGGGCTCCATCCCTACCGTTACAAGGCTTCCATGAGCCTGTTTGCCCACGAACTGGACTATGATGCCCTGGTATGGATCGACAGTGATTGTCTGGTGGTGGGGGCTTTGGTCCAGGCTGTCCATAAAACGATGGCGTTCTGGCCCGAAGGGAAGGAATATCTTGCGATCTGTCAGGATCTGGGGGGGACGATCGCCGACATGGTACAGTCCCTGCCATTGGCCCCGTTCGAGCGGTTATTGGAAAAAACCGGCATTTCGCGGGAAAACCCGTATCTCAACTGCGCCGTCTTCATTTTAAAATCACATGCCACCTTGAAGGCATGGCGCGAGCGGGTCGTCGATCTGGAGGAACATCCCCTGTTCGAACAAAATCTGCTCAACATCTTGGCCTATGGGGAATTGAAGAACATCGAACTGCTCGATCGCGAGGTGTGGAACGTCCATGATCTGGACCTGGACCGTCTCGAAGTGCGCGAAGAGCGCAGGGAACGTCGTTCGGTGGTGGTGTTGGATGGCAAGAAGGTCCTGGTGGTTCATGCGACCTCGTATGGTGGCCGTACCGTTTCCTTCCGTCCGGTCCGTTTTCCGGTCGGGGATGGATATGTGATCGATGGTTTGTTCCGCCTGGTCAAGAACATTCCGGTGCGGGATCTTTTTCTGACGAGTCTGTCATGGTTCCTGGTCAACAACAAACAGGGGTTGATCGACAGCGGCGTGGCAAACAAGATCGAGAAATAGGAAAAACCGTATCGGGGTCCGGGGGCGGTCATCTTCCCCGGACCCACCTGCGGAAGGATTTACAATGATTTGAAAAAGTCGTTCCCCTTGTCATCGACGATGATGAACGCCGGGAAATCGACGACATCGATTTTGTAGATGGCCTCCATTCCCAGTTCGGGATAGTCGATCACTTCGACCTTGCGGATGCAATCCTGGGCCAGACGCGCCGCTGCCCCCCCGATGGAGCCCAGGTAAAACCCTCCATTTTCCTTGCACGCCTGGGTCACCACCGGAGAACGGTTGCCCTTGGCCAGCATGACGAACGACCCCCCCGCCTTCTGAAAGGCATCGACATAACTGTCCATCCGTCCGGCGGTCGTCGGCCCAAAAGCCCCCGATGCCATCCCCTTGGGCGTTTTCGCCGGGCCGGCATAATAGACGATATGGTTTTTGAAATAATCGGGCATTCCCTGTCCCGCATCGAGACGCTCTTGAATCCTGGCGTGGGCGATGTCGCGGGCGACGACGATCGAACCCCGCAACATGACCCGGGTCTTGACGGGATACCGGCGCAACTGTGCCCGAATGGCTGCCATCGGCTGGTTGAGATCCAGATGGACGACTTCGCCGCTCAACGATTTTTCATCGACCTCGGGCAGAAAACGGGCCGGGTCACGCTCCAGGGCTTCGAGCCAGATGCCATCCCGATTGATCTTTGCCAGAATATTGCGGTCGGCGGAACACGAAACCCCCAGACCCACCGGACAGGAAGCCCCGTGCCGCGGCAAACGGATGACGCGAACATCATGGGCAAAATATTTGCCGCCAAACTGGGCCCCCAGTCCGATGGAACGGGCCATTTCGAGGATTTCGGCTTCCATGTCGCGGTCCCGAATTGCCCCACCCAGGCCGTCGCCTTTTTGCGGCAGATCATCCAGATACCGCGCCGAAGCAAGCTTGACCGTCTTCAGGGTCAGTTCCGGGGAAGTGCCACCAACCACGAAGGCCAGGTGGTACGGGGGACAGGCAGAGGTTCCAAGGGAAGCAAGTTTGTCCCGGACGAAAGCCTTGAGTTTGTCAGGCGTCAGGAGCGCCTTGGTCTCCTGATACAGATAGGTCTTGTTGGCCGAACCACCACCCTTGGCCATGAACAGGAATTTGTAGGTATCGCCATCGACCGCTTCGATGTCGATCTGTGCCGGAAGGTTGGTGCCGGTGTTTTTCTCGTCGTACATGGTGAGCGGGGCAACCTGGGAATAACGCAGGTTGGTTTCGGTGTAGGTCTTGAAAATTCCGCGCGAAATGGCCTCCTGATCGCCACCGCCGGTCCAGATGTTTGCCCCTTTTTTGGCAACCACCGTGGCGGTGCCGGTGTCCTGACAACTGGGCAGGACCATCCCCGCGGCGATGCTGGCGTTTTTCAGGAGTTCCAGGGCAACGTAACGATCATTGTCGGAAGCCTGGGGGTCATCGAGAATGTTGCGCAGTTGTTGCAAATGACTGGTCCGCAGCAGATGGGAGACATCGTTCATGGCAGTGGCGGCCAGGAGGGAAAGCCCTTCGGCGGCCACCTTGACGATTTCCCGCCCTTCGAACGAGGAGGTGGCAACATGATTCCGGGTCAGCAGACGATATTCGGTATCACCATGTCCGGGATGCAAAACGGGGGCATACTGAAATTCAGGCATGAGCGGGCTCCATGCAGGCGGGTTACAGGATGGGACATCTTATAGGCAATTGTTTCAAGCGATGCAATCTTCGATGCGGGACAATCGCGATGGAAATTCGCGACTGCCCAGGTACCTCTGGGTTCAATTATTGAAAGAAAAAAGGGTCTGAACGATGACCGAAGGTTTTTCATCCGTTCAGGGAAGAACGGACCGGAGCGGGAAGTTTTCTGGGATCGACCTTCTTGATTTTGACTTCTCCCGTCCCGGTGACCACCCGCTCGTAGGCGTCGGTGATTGCGCCCTCCACGTCGAGAATGCAGGCATGCGTCGCCTGTTTTTCCCGGGTCAACATGGCCCGCGCTTCGACCCGGGCCTTGTGCTGGCTGGCATCCAGGGGCACCCGCCGCGGTTCCTTGCCCAGGATGTGTATGGTAAAGACGGGCAGTGAGGGAACAGAAGTCGCCTCTGCACCGGCGGACCGGTCATCATCATTGGGCAGAGGAGAAGCGGGCGGCACGCGAAAGCCTGGACACTCGGGATGATGCCCCTCCTGGGCGTTGCAAAAACAATCGCCATAGCCGATAAACCATTGGCCATCCCCCATGGTGATGGCGGAATCATCGGGAAATACGAATTTTTTCTTTCCGAATTCCGTGACCGTCCGCACCGCCTGTCCGGCACAGACATCCACAAGGTTTCCCGCTTCGGCAGAATGAAATGTCCGATAGTGATGACCAAAGGCCTGGGCCGTTTTTTCAGCGATGGTGGTCATGATCTCCTCCCGAAGAATGGAAGCCGTGTCACTCTTTGGGACGTAATGTACGCGATTTCAATGACAAATACAAGCCCGCGACCGGCCACCGATCCAAACTTTGACATGGCGCGACCATGAAGATCATTTTTCCGGACTTGACTGCTTGTGTGGCAAAACCTTGGCGAGACCTGGGAAAGACGGGTCATGAAAATCGCCAACCGCCATGAAAGGGTCAAGCTGGTCGAGAAGAAAATGAACACCAAAACCGGTACGGTGACTCCGTACCAGGTCGCAGGGAAGAGAAATCACGACCGGGTCGATGTGATCATCGATGAACAGCTTGAGCACCGGAGTGTTGACCGCGACGGAAGGCGTCTCGGGCCGGTACACGGGACGGTTGATCTTGGCCCCGGTCTCGCTGATGTTGCCGGTCACCCCACGAAAAACAAGGTTGTCGGGAAAGGGAAAGTGCAGTTCGACGGAAATTTGCACCGGAATTCTGGGTTTGCTCATGACGATGGCTCTGGGGTCGGTAAGCGCGTTCACGGTGATTTCTGAAGGGCTTGGAAGCGGTTTTCCATCTGATCGAAAATCCACGAAAATTCCATACCCCGAGAAAATACATTAGAATGCTGGGCTTTATTTTTTATTTTCCTTGCCACTACCGGTAACAGGAAGATAACTCCTGAAAACGTAAAGGTAAAATTAGAAATAATTATTAAAAATAAAAAATTTTTATCGAAGAATGGAACCTTTTCCGGAATCGATGCGACCAGGGGGAACCATTCATGCCGCGGTTGTTACGCAGGCATCGAGTGCGTGAAGGAACTCCCCGGCGTCGCGGAAACGGCGACCGGGGCGTTTTTCCAGGGCCTGCATGATGATCCGGGACAGGGAAACGGGAAGGTGGGGTTGCAGACGGCAGGGTTCGAGAGGATGGTGCAGCAGGGTATGGTCGAGAAGGGCGGCAAGGGAATCGCCTGGGAATGGATGATGGCCGGTGGTCATGCGATAGAGGAGGACACCGAGGGAAAAAAGGTCGCTGCGCTGGTCCAGTGCCAGTCCCATGACCTGTTCGGGAGACATGAAACCGGGAGCGCCCATGGGCGGGGGTGGCGGGGCGTGAAGGGGGTACATGAGGCCAAAATCGGCAAGTTTTACGTGATGATCGGGAAACAGAAGGAGATTGGTGGGTTTGAGATCACGATGGAGCCAGCCGTGACCGTGCAGGTGGTCAAGGGCAAGCAGGACCTGACGGGCGATGACGATGGCCAGGGGCAGAGACAGGAAACGGCGGGGAGGAAGCAGTTGTTTGAGGTTCCCGTCGCGCGAGAGTTCCATGACGACATAACGCTGCCCATGATCGCAGGCGTGGGCGAGAAGGCGGACAATGTTGGGATGGGGAGACCGGAGAAGAAAATCCCAAGGGTCGGGCGGATCGACGGTGGCGACGGGTGGCGACGGGTGGAACAGTTTGATGGCAACCCATGCCCCGGTATTGGGGTCCCGTGCGGCATGAACCGTTCCGGTGGTCCCTTGCTTGAGTGGAACATGGAGACGGAAACCACCGATCAAGCGTTGATCGGTGGGATTGCGGTCGATCCAGGCGTTGTCGGGGCTTGATGTCGGAGAATTCCACGGACACGGGGAAGCGGTGTCCGGGAGTTTCGCGTCAAAGCCTGGGTCAGACAAGGGGGATGCCCTGGGCGATCAGGCTGTCGCGGTGTTGGGCGGCAAGGATGGTGTAGTGTTCCATGATTCTCTGGGCGCCGATGATTTCGTCGTCGGTCCGCTCGCGTGCCTTTTTTGCCGGGCTGCCGAGCCAGAGTTCGCGGGGACCGATCTGCTTTCCGGGGGGGACGAGCGCACCCGCCCCGACCATGGCCTTGGCCTGGACCACCGCCCGGTCGAGAACGATGGCGCCAATGCCGATCATGGCGTCATCCATGAGGTGACAGGCGTGAAGCGTCACCTTGTGGCCGATGATGACACGGTTGCCGATGGTCAGTACCGAACCCTGGGGACGGTCCGGTGTTCCCTTGGTGACGTGGAGAATGCATCCATCCTGGATATTGGTTTTTTCGCCGATTTCGATGTCGTTGACATCACCGCGGATGATGACTCCCGGCCAGACCGAGGAAAGGGGACCGATTCGGACACGCCCGATGATCAAGGCATGGGGATGAACGAATGCCTGGGGATGAATCCGGGGAAAAACCCCTTCGAAAGGATATATGGCCATGAAGGTTTCCTTGGTGGGGGATTGGGCGTCCGGACGCCCCGACGGACGGGGCCTCGCGGTGGCGGTATCACGGAAAAAATAATGAAACACCCGATTTTTTGCCGTGTTTGTCCTTGAAGGGATCGTTCCCTTGTTTAGAATGACCCTTGGGAGACGGCGGGAGACGATGTGTATCGCGCCGCGGTCATTTTTCTCTGTCGAACTGTTTCCCGAGGAGTTCCTTATCGTTTCCGCGACTTGAAAGTCAAGGAATGTTTCTGGTCGAGCCCAGGCCGTTTTCATCCTTAGCCAGGAGGATGGCCCCCGGTTCGAAACATGGTTTCGGGCGTGGCGTGTCAGGATCCGAAGGTGAAAAAAAACATCGTTTTGATCGTGGATGACGATCCGGACATCCGTCTTTTCCTGCGGCACAAGCTGGTCCGCGAGGGATACACGGTGATGGAAGCGGATGATGGAGACCAGGCATTGCTCCGGTTTGGCAATCCGTTGCCCGATCTGGTGCTGCTGGATGCCCATCTGCCGGGAACCGATGGTTTCCAAATCTGTGCCGACATGAAAGCCCTGGAGGGGGGCAACGACATTCCCGTCGTCATGATCACCGCCCTGGACGATGATCGATCCGTGGACCGTGCGTTCGCCGCGGGGGCGGAAGAGTTCGTCACCAAGCCAATCCGATGGCCGGTCCTCAGGCAGCGCATCCGGTTGATCCTGGAGCGGCGTACCTCCATGTTGCATCTTCAGGACAGCGAAAAACGGTTTCGTCATGTCACCGATTCCACCACCGAGGCGATCATCTCCATGGACGGAATGGGGCTGATCCAGTTCTGGAACAAAGGGGCGCAACTGCTGTTCGGCTACACCTCGCACCAGATCATGGGGCTTTCGATCGTCTTGTTGATGCCCGAGGAGATGCGGGCGGAGTTCGAACAGGCTTTTTTCAACGCGGTGGCACTCGGTTTTCCGCGGGAGCGGGGGGAGACGGTCGAATGCATCGGGCTCAGACAGAACGGCGAAACCTTCCCGATGGAAATATCGCTCGCCGCCTGGCAGATTCCAGGAAAGCCATTCTTTTCGGCGGTGATGCGCGATCTTGGCGAGCGGGCGCGCATTCTGGGAGGTCTGGAAGAGACGGCGCTGTTCGACAGCCGCATCATCGAACGGATCACCTCGCTTTTGGCCGAGGTCAGTGGCAAGGATCCGATGCGGGTTTCCAAGATGCACATCCGTTCGTTGATGGAGACCGTTTTTCTCGCCGGGCTCAATCGCGAGGAAGACCGACCGGTATTGCCCAACGTCCTGTTCATGGACCGGGGCTATCCGATCAACACCTACAACAAGAAAAAAATAGCGTATCAAACGCTCGAATTGGAAAAAAGCCAGCCCTTCACCATCGATGCCCTGGTGAAATTGGCGCGGGGATTCGATCCGGAAAATACGGTTTTGGCGGTCTGTCCGCAGAAGAACGATCCGCGCAATCTGGAAATCTGGGGGGCGGTGTTTCAGGAGGACAGCGACGGGCCGCGATTGCATCCGATGGTGCATCATGCGCCGCCGGAAAATTTTCTTTCGGTCTATTCCAACCGGGCGGGATCGTTGGTGGTCTCCTGGGGCAGCCGGGTCTTGGCCCGGTTTCATGCGGGACACTTTTCGTTGCCGGGAAACTCTTCCTTCGAGACCAGCCTCATCGGACAGGCATTGTTTCGCACGGTGCGCACACACCCCGAGTTTGCCGAACACGGCGAGGTCTACTGGAGCCGGTACCGCAATTTCATTCAAAGGTTGCTGGTGGAGATCGGGCGTGGTGGATTTGGCGGGATCATCATCTGGGTCCCCGACATCGACGACCGGCGTCCAAAACTGTCGCTGGTGACCCGCTATCGTTTTACCAATGCCACCGAGGCGTCACAATTGTTGGGGGGGTATTGTGGATGCCGGCGGGATGAGCTTCAGGGAAAAGGAAAGAAAAAACGCAAGGAAATGCGCGAAATGGCGCGCAAGGTGTTGTTTCACGCCAAGAGAATGGCCCATCTGAGCCGGGTGGACGGAGCAATGATCCTGTCGCACCGTCTGCGTCCCCTTTCCTTCGGTACGATGCTTTCGGCCCAGCGTTGGCGGGGGCGGACGCAGTATTGCCTGGACGATCACGGTGCCGACACGGTGGATGTCGATCTGGAAAAATACGGAACCCGTCATGCTTCGGCGGTGAATCTGGTGGGGGCCTATCCCGGGGTGGTGGCCTTCGTCATCTCCCAGGATGGACCCATCGCCGGCATGATCGCCTCGACCACCGATGACCGGGTCCTGTGGATTCCCGACCTGATGAATCGCTTCTGAATCGTTACGAACGCGAAATGAATCGGAAATCGCATGGTCGCATTTCCGGGGTCCACCACAGGAAAAGCAGTTGAAATCGCCAAGGCATCAGTCGTACCCTGGAGTCGTTTTGCGATCTGTCGTTTGGCCAAGGTACGAATGGGTGGATGGCAGAGATTGGGCTGTAGTGGACCACCATCGACATCAAAAGGAACGAAAAATGGCATCTTTTTCAGAAAAGTTGGTTCATTTGGAAAAGTTGGTGGAAACCTCCGCCGATCTGGCGGAACCCTTCAAATACTTTATGGATCACATTGGCCTGGATCCTGGTTTCATGTCAGAATCATCGCGTACCAAAAACAACATGGTTCAAAAAATCATTCAAAAGGCACTGAAACATTATTTCAATCTTACGTTTAACGCAACTCAATGCATGATCATGGAATACAAGAATCTCAAGACCTTCCATCATGGTACATGCTTCATGAGTGGACATAGCCTTGTTTTTTTTCATTTTACCAAAATCAACACCGGCATGATCGCCATGAGTGACATGCAAAGTGGCATGAATCATTTTTTCCGGTTCCGTGCCATTATCGCAAACGGAGAAATGACATTTCATCCTGGAGATCCCACGGTAAGGCACTGAACACCCACGACGCTCTCTTTCCTTCCAACGAGGAAATCGGGACGATTCGATACCGCCTACAGCCAGTTGCCCATGAGAATGAAGGGGGCCCAGTAGTAGGGATGGGCGTGGGAAGGATCGGGAGAAGGATCCCGTCGAAGGGGGGCATCCATCGACACTGGCGTTGTCCGAGAATCGTCGCTCTTATTCCCTTCGCCGCGAATGAATGCCGTCATGGTACGTTGCAATGCCTCCGCCTTGGTCAGTCGCTCCACTTCCCGCCGGCGGTAGAAATCCGCCATGAATCGTCCCGTGGAGGCATCGTCCACGGGCCAGAGGGTGGCGAGCACCGCCGCCGCTCCCTTGTGTTGGGCAAGTGCCCCAAACCCCTCTACCTCCCGTCCCTGGGCATCGGTTCCGCCCACGGCCGTCTCGCAGGCCGACAGGGTCAGCAGATCCACGTCGTGAAACCGGTCCTTTCCACGTTTGAACTCGGCCAGGGTCAATCGCTTTCCTCCTCCGAGAAGCAGAAAAGAGTCCATCTCCGTCCCCGGACGAAAGTCGAAGTGGCTCGCGATATGGAATACCTGGCTCTTCGCCAATGCCATGGTTTTCTTCAGTGTGGTGTCGTCGAAGGCCTCATCGAGATGCACTTTACCTGGAAGCACCCCTCGGGTATCTCCGGCGCCCTCAAGGATGATGGCGTCGAGTTCGTCCCGCACCGCCGGCAGCGGAACCAGGTGTTCACCCCCGCCAGTACTGACCCCGAAGCCGGCGACCCGCCACATACCGGACGGACTTTGCCATCCGCTGGCACCACCGGCGACGGTGAAAAGGGTGACCGGGTGTTTTTCGATGAGCCACCGCTCCCCATCATGGAGCGCCGCCAGGGGAAGATAACGAAGGCTTCCCGTCAGGGAGACCATCAAGGTGGCATTGACGGGAAGATCCGCCGCGACCGGTCCGATCAGGAGATCATACCATTCCTTCGCCATGGGTTTCGGGTCGTTTTCAGGATCGGCGAACAATTTTCTCGATTGGATCACCCGTTCGGCAAGGTCGGCAAGGGTCACCGGCGCCGAACGGGTCACGATCGTTTCTGGGGTGATCACCAGAATGCGCAGCCGATCCGTGCCGGGAAGATAGTTCAGGACCACGACACTGTGTCCCATTTTTTCCAGTGCATTCTGCAATCGGCCAAGGTCTGTCCGATCCGTCTCGTTGAAGGCGACCGCATGGGCCTTGTCTCCGGCCTTTCGGAAAGCCTCGCGAATCTCCACAAGATGGTGTTGGAAATCCTCGACCGCATTGGCGATAACAGCGTCGAGGGCCAAAAGTTGCCGTTCCTGTTCGGGTGTGCGTACCTTGAGTCGGGCCAACGGTACGCGCTTCTTTCCCAATACCCCGAGCCGCCGTAAACGTTCTGTCAGTCCCTCCTCCAGGGGTTGTTCGAAGAGGGCGAAGGGAATCACGGAGTTCCGGGGGTCTTTTCCCAGGTCGCGGCGTATATAGTCGAAATATTCCTCTTCCTTCAACATTGCCAGCACCCGTTCCGCCTCCATCAGCCGCCCCTGGTCGATGAGACGGTGCGCCAGCCCTTCGTATACCCCCTTCTTGTCGGTCAGGAAGGTTCTTTGCAGGTCCTTTTCCATTCCGGAGATTCCTCCCCGAAGCTTCTGGACGATATTGACCGCCCGCTTGCCGAAGAAAATCGCGCTGCCAGGGTCCCCGAGCTTTTCGAACAGTTGACTCATGCTGTATTCCACGCGCCACTGCAATTCCGGGTTTTGGGCGTTTATGGCGAGGGCCAGGGCGCGACCGTGGAGCGGCTCCGCCTTGTCATGAGCGCCCATGGCCTGGTATAGCAAGGCCAGATTGTTGAGGCTCCAGACGGTATCGGGATGGTCCGGCCCCAGGGTTTGCTCCCGGATCGCCAGGGCACGTCTGTACAAGGGTTTCGCTCTGGCATGGGCCCCCATGTCCTGGTAGAGAACGGCCAGATTGTTGAGACTTGCGGCAGTATCGGGATGTTTTGCTCCCAGGATTTTCTCCTGGATCGCCAGGGCTTCCTTGAAGCGGGATTCCGCTTTGTCATGGTTTCCCATGTCCTGATAGAGCGTGCCCAGATTGACGAGGCTTATGGCGGTGTCGGGATGATCCGGTCCCAGCGACTTTTCACGGATCGCCAGGGCGTGCCTGTAGCGGGACTCCGCTTCGGCGTAGGCGCCCATGTCGTGGTACAGCACGGCCAGATTGTCAAGGGTCGTGGCAGTACGGGGATGATCTGTCCCGAGCGACTTTTCCTTGACGGCCAGGGCCTGCCTGAGAAGGGACTCCGCAGCGGAATAACTGCCGATGTTCTTGTACAGCATTGCCAGGTTGTTGAAACTCGTGGCGGTATCGGGATGATCCGGTCCCAGGGACTTCTCGCGAATCGCCAGGGCACGCTTGTAGCAGGACTGGGCCTCGTCCTGGTCACCCATGTCCTGATAGAGCAAGGCCAGATTGTTGAGACCCGTGGCGGTCTGGGGATGATCGGGTCCCAAGGATTTTTCCCAGATCGTCATGGCGCGTTGGGCCAGGGGGAGCGCCGCAATCGGGTTGCCCATTTCCCGGTAGAGCATTGCCAGGTTGTTGAGGCTTGTGGCGGTATCGGGATGATCCGGTCCCAGGGTGTTTTCCCGGATGGTCAGGGCGCGTTTGTAACTGGATTCCGCCTCGGAAAAGGCACCGATGTTCTTGTTCAGCGAGGCCAGGTTGTTGAGGCTCCTGGCGGTGTCGGGATGATCCGGTCCCAGGGTGTTTTCCCGGATGGTCAGGATACGCCGGGCCAGGGGGATTGCCGCAGCGTGGTTTCCCATTTCCTTGTGCAGCATGGCCAGATTGTTGAGGCTGACGATGGTATCGGGATGATCCGGTCCCAAGGTGTTTTCCCGGATTTCCAGGGCGCGCCGGGCCAGGGGAAGCGCCGCGGAGAACTGTCCGGCGTGGGAAAGGTCGATTATTTTCTGATTGAGCGTTTCCGCCTCGATCCGATCCCTTCGCCTGGACTTTTCCTGTTCCCAGGCCGCATCGAACCATTCGGCCTCCGTGCGTACCGCCGCCACTGCCCAGCCCTTTTTCAAAAACAACGCAAAATCAGCCTGGGGTCCGATGCGATAGGCCTCGTCGTCGGGAATGGTGGGGAGCGACGATTCGTAAAGTACACGGGCCTTTCCGGGGTCATTGGCGAAAAGATGGAGGTGGCCAAGATTGACGGTCCAGGAGAAATTTTCCGGGGCCGATTCGTGGGCCTTCCGGGTTGGTTCCATCGCCTCGGCAAACCTTCCGGCCAGAAGCAGGCCCCAGCCGAGCGCGGCATGACCTTCGGCAAATTCCGGCGCCAGCCGGGTCGATTCCTTCAGGTCGGTAATGGCGGCATCGAGCCGTTCCTGTTGCAGCAAGATTGCCCCGCGAAGCCAGTGGGCGAGGGCATGATCGGGTTGCAGGGCGATCACCTGATCCAACAGGCCCGTGGCTTCCTCCAGATTTCCCCCTTCCTGGGCCGTGAGCGCCCGATCGTACAGCTCCTGGACCGGAGAGACGGTGGCCAATACCGTGTCGCTTTTCCAAAGCGTTTCCTCGGCCCGGATGGGGAAGACGGGAATCGAGCCCAGAAGGGCAACGATTGCGACGGCGATGAGATGGCGCATGGGATGACCCTTTTCCAGGTTGATCCGCGAATCGGCATTATTTTCAGAATTTTCCATGCGTCGAACCGCCGACCTTCCGTAGTGGACTCCTTGCGTGGTATCCCCGAAGGATAGCCTGGGTTACGAAGCGAAAAAAGGGAAACGAAAATTTTTACTTTTATTAATTTCATGGCGGGGAGTACGATACAGGCAAACAGAGCCATTTTGTATCGCCTGACATCGGGCCAACCCATGCATGAAAGGATTCCGAGCCATGAGTCCGTCCAATGGAAAAATTCTTGGAATTACCGCTTTTTTTATCGTCATGGCCCTGGGAGTCGATAACCTGCCCATGGCTGGAGACAACAAGGAACCAGCCACGCCCCCCTTGATGGTGGACCTGAAGGGGAAGGAGGAAAAGATCGATGCCAAGGGAGATGGGCTGGCCTCACCCGGAAAAACAGACGGAAAATCCAATGATGAAAAGAAAACCCAGCCATTGGTTCCGGAAGAGAGAAAGGAAAGTCCGACCCCAGCCCCCGGCAGCATGATGGGAAGTCCGATCCCCGGAGGAATGATGAAAAGTCCGCCACATGGATCCATGGGGATGATGGAAGGCCCGCGTTTCGGTCCTGGTCGGGTAGAGGAACGTTCGTTTCCGGTCGATGGGCGTGGGTATCGCGGTGGCTTGCAGCCGGAAGGACCGGGAGTCGTGAATGGACCCCCGGGATGGGGTGGCGGTCCAACAGGCCCGCGCAACGAAGGAAATCGGTTTTCGGGGAAAACGGGAGGTGCTTCGGGAGGAACCCCGAACGGGACCATGGAATTCGCCCAGTTGGCGCCCAATATCGAAGCAGTCGAGCGGTACCTGTATGAACAAAGGCAAAGAATTCGCATCACCACCGATCAGGAAAAAGCCTGGAATGCCTTTGCCCAGGCGGTCATGAACCAGATCACGACCCGGATCGAGCTCATGAACACCTGGCGCAAGTCGGTCACGGTCGATCCCATGGACCGGACCGAACTGCAACTGACCGCCATGGAAGCCATGCTGAAACAGCGGCGAGCCTTGTTCCAGGAGTTCAGGGCATTGCATGAATCATCGACTCCGGAACAAAAAAGAATGATCGAGCAGTTGTACCTGGGGTTTGGCGACTGAACGGGCATTGGAACGATCGATGGACGGGAGCGATGGCAATTCTGGAACAAGGGTGATCTTGCCGGTCAGCGGCATGAAATGCGCCTCCTGCTCGGGCAGGGTGGAGCGATGTTTGCAGGCTTTGCCCGGAGTTTCCCAGGCCTCCGTCAATCTGGCCATGGCCCAGATCGCGGTCACGGGACAGGTTGAGGTGAATGCCCTCGTGGCGGCGGTGGAAGACATCGGCTTTCGGGTGCCGGTGACGACCGAAACGTTCCGGGTGGAAGAAGCGGTCACAGCGGAGGACGATCAGCGGATCGCGGAAATGCTTGGGCGGGTGGTGGGTGTCCGAACGGTGACCATGGAACATGAGGGGGTTGCGGTCACCTATGTTCCTGGAACGGTGACTCTGGAAAAACTGCAACAGGCTCTTGGTGGCACCGGGTTCCGGCTGCGTCGGATGGGAGGGGAACGGGAGCCACTGGATCTGGCGGAGGTGGAACGGCGGCGGGAACACCTGGCCATTCGTCTCAGGCTATGGCCGGGGGCGGTTCTGCTGGCGTTCACGATCATCCTGGTCCATTGGGACATGTGGGGACTGGGGGCAGTGTTCGAGATTCCCACGCGGGTCAATCAGGGGTTGCAGTTTCTGTTGACGCTTCCTGTCCAATTCTGGTCGGGATGGTTGTTTCATGCCGATGCCTGGGCAACGGCCCGTCACGGGGCCACCAACATGCACAGCCTGGTCTCTCTGGGAACCTTCAGCGCCTTTTTCTATTCGGTTCTGGTTTTGGCCGTTCCCGATCTCTTTGCCGTTCCCGGTGTCGCGGCAGAGGTTTACTTTGAAACATCGGGATCGATCATCGTCTTGATCCTTTTCGGGCGGTACCTGGAAATCGGCGCCCGTGGACGAACCTCCAAGGCCATCCGCTCCCTCATGGAACTGGCCCCAAAAACGGCACGGGTGGCCCGGGATGGGGTCGAGATGGACATCACTCTGGGGGATGTCGTCGTCGGCGACAGGGTCATCGTCCGTCCCGGAGAAAAGGTTCCCGTCGATGGCATCATCCTTCAGGGATCGTCGGCGGTGGACGAATCGATGCTCACGGGAGAGTCGCTTCCGGTAGTGCGTTCGGTGGGATCGTTGGTAACGGGGGGAACCCTCAATACGACGGGGTCATTCACCTTCGAAGCGACCCGTGTCGGTCGGGAAACAGCCCTGGCCCGCATTGTGGACATGGTGGGTCGGGCCCAGGGGGCCAAGCCACCGATCGCCCGCCTTGCCGACCGCATCGCGGCAATCTTCGTCCCCGTCGTCCTGGGGATCGCGGTTGTGACCTTCTGTGTCTGGTGGTGGTTCGGGCCCGTCCCGTCCTTGACCTATGCCCTACTCAATTTTGTTTCGGTCCTGATCATCGCCTGTCCGTGCGCCCTGGGACTGGCGACGCCGACCTCCATCATGGTGGGAACCGGAAGAGGCGCGGAACATGGTATTCTGGTCAAGGGTGGCGATGCCCTGGAAACGGCCCATAAGGTGGACGTGGTCGTCTTCGATAAAACAGGGACCCTGACCCGTGGCCGACCGGAAGTGACCGATTGGACCGGCGATGATCGTCATTTGGCCTCGGTAGCGGCGGCGGAATCGCGTTCGGAACACCCCATCGCCCGAGCCATCGTCGCCTTTGCCCGGGAACGAAAGATCCATCTTCCTCCGGTCGCCTCGTTCGAGGCGCTGACCGGAATGGGCGTTCGGGCCAGCATCGATGATCGGCAGGTCGTGGTCGGGACACGGGAATTGTTGCGCCGGGAAGGGATCGATGGTTCCACGGTCGAGACGCTTCTCGAAAGACTGGAACGGCTGGGACGTACCGCCATGGTGGCGGCGGTCGATGGTCGGATCGTGGGGATCCTCGCCGTGGCCGATGTCCTCAAGGAAGAGAGCGCGTTGGCCGTGGCAGGATTGAAGGCGATGGGTCTTGAGGTGGCGATGATCACCGGTGACAACGTGCGTACCGCCCAGGCCATCGCCTCGGAGGTGGGCATTGAACGGATCCTGGCCGAGGTCCATCCGGAACGCAAAGCCGAAGAAATCGCCCGCCTGCAATCGATGGGAAAAACCGTGGCCATGGTCGGCGATGGCATCAACGACGCCCCCGCCCTGGCCCAGGCCGATGTCGGAATCGCCCTGGGAACCGGAACCGATGTGGCCATGGAAAGTGCCGCGGTGACATTGATTTCGGGGGATCCACGCGGGGTGGCGGTGGCCATCGAACTGTCCCGGGCCACAATGACCAACATTCGGCAGAATCTTTTCTGGGCCTTTGCCTACAACATCATTCTGATTCCCTTGGCGGCTGGGGTATGGTTTCCCTGGACCGGGGTGCTCCTGTCTCCGGTGATCGCGGCGGCGGCAATGGCGTTTTCGAGTGTGACGGTGGTAAGCAATGCCTTGAGATTGCGGCGGTTCGCTCCTCAACCATAGTTGGTGAAAATAGCACGGTCGAGGCCGGGACGCGGCGAATCCATTCCCGGTCGCGTTTGCCAAAGGCATCATCCACCGTCAGGACACGCCTCGTTCGTTCAAAAAGGGCGCGTATTTTTTATCGACCTTCATGATGTGCTGCGTCAACCATGATTTGAGGAATCCCAGCAGGGCCGGTGCTGCCCGATCATCGCCACGTTGCAGACGGTCGGAAAATTCCTGTACCCGTGTCAGCAGTTTTTCATGCGCTTCCTTGTGCGTCACCGCATCGGGAAAACCATGAGCGGCAAATAAATCCTCTTCGTGACGAAAATGTTCTTCCGTGTAGCGCAACAATTTTGGCAATACCTGCTCAAGCGCTGTCCGTGATTCCCCGGTCTTGATGGAGACATGGAGTTGATTGATCATTTCCACAAGGGATTTATGTTGGCGATCGATGTCGTGAATGTTGACCTCAAGTTCATTGGACCAGGGGAATAGCGATTCGCTGGGCAAAGTCCTGGAGGTGACCATGCGTTGGTTCGCTTTCTGGGCCTGCCGCGATTCTTCGATGGAGTCATTGAATTGGATGACGGGTTGCGGTGTTTCTTCCTCGTCGTCCAATGTAAAGAACCGGACCTCCTCCAATAATTCCTCGGCCCGTTCCGTCATTTCCCGGGCCATCGACGCCATCCGTTCCACGGAATCGTTATTGCGTTGAATGATCTGGTCCAACTCGCGAATGGTCTGATTGACCTCCTCGGCGCCCCGGTTTTGTTCTTCGGAAGCGGTGGTGATTTCCTGTACCAGTCCGGCGGTCCGTTGTATGTCAGGCACCAACCGGACAATGATCGCTCCCGCCTGCTCAGCCACCTGCACGGATGAGGAGGACAGTTGACCGATCTCTCCGGCAGCGATTTGTGAACGTTCCGCCAATTTGCGCACCTCCGCGGCGACCACCGCAAACCCTTTGCCATGTTCACCCGCCCGGGCCGCCTCGATGGCGGCATTCAGGGCCAGAAGGTTGGTTTGGCGGGAAATTTCCTCGATGATGCCAATCTTGTCGGCAATCGCCTTCATGGCATTCACCGCCTGGGCCACTGCCTGGCCTCCATTCGTGGCATCGCTTGCCGCCTGTTCGGCCATTTGTCTGGTAACCCGGGCATTCTCGAAATTTTGCCTGATGTTGGTCATCATCCGTTCCATGGCGAAGGCGGTTTTTCCAATGCGGTCCGCCTGAATGGTGGACCCCGATGAGATCGCTCCCGCTTCGTCACGTACCACGAAACTGTTTTCCATGACCTGCCGAGAAACGCGCTGAATGGTGCCGACCGTTTTTTTCAGATTGCCGACCATCCCTCTTATGGCGCCATAAATGCCTCCACCATAAGCACATGCCCCAAAACGGACCGTGAGATCGCCGTGGGAAACCTGTTGACCAATTCTGGCGACATCCTCCAGGTCGGCCATGTCGCAACCGAGCTGACGGAGAATCTGGCGGGTATAGAAAAGATTCATCACATTGGAAAGAATCAACACCGTTGCCAGCAGTGCCGACATCATGAACAGTGACTGGATGGCATTGGTTTTCAGCGTCTGGATCGAGGTCAGGAGATCATCGGCGACTCTGTCCTCCACCTTTTTGACCAAGTCTATTTTTTCGGTAATGACGGCGAACCAGGTATTGGGATCGATGCCAAAAGCGCCCGTTCCGGCTTTATCGAATGCGACCTGGCGCATCTGTTCCACCTGATCCACGGCCTTGCCCTTGACGGTCTCCCTGAAGAATGAATATTCCTCCGGTGTCGCCTGGGCCGCGAACACCAGCATGTGACTTTCCTGTCCTCCCACCAGCTTGGCGAATTTTTGCAACATTCCTGGCGCAAAGCCATCACGGGCAAAGGTGTTGGTCAGTGTGGCCCGTTCCAGCCCCATCCGTTCCTTGGCATGCAACAGGTTGACATAGGCACTGGCCCGGGACGCCATGTTGACGTCCGCCGAAAGCCTGGTTACCTTGCCGACGATCTGGAGCAGGCTGTCGATGGCGCCGGTATAATAGTTGAGAACCTCGATCACCTGAATCGATTGTTCGTCCACCTTTCCCCGGACCATGGCAAGGTTTTCCAGATGTTTCGTGGCGATTGCCAGAGGTTCGGAAAGATTGATGACATTGATGGCCGTGACGGGATCCCGTAGCAGTTCCCGGAACTCATGCCGTTTGACGTCCGTTCCGACAGAGCGTTGCCGCGCCAGTTCCTGTTTAAATTTTTGCCCCTTGCTGCCGAGGAATCCCGAGGACATTCCCCGTTCTTTCTGTAGTTCATGGACAAGGGCGCCAATCCGTACCGATAACGCCCCCAATCCCGACATCTCCTCCATCCTTGATGCAAGTTCTTTTTTTTCCCAGATGTCTTTGCTTCCGATCAGCAACAACCCCATGATCGGCATCATCAGAATGATGATGAACTTGGTTTTCATTTTCATGCGACCCAACGCAAACATGATGTTTCCCTCTCATAAAACCGCGATGCCCGACAGGACAGAACGTGCCCGTTCTGTCTTCATCGACACCACTTGGAAAAATGAATGAACATTAATTCGCGCAAATAATATACAGGATCCCATGCAGGTTCAAGGAATCGAATTCATGTAAAAAAACGTAGATATTCATGTATTATGTTCAAATTGTCGCTGGTATGGACTTCGCGTGTCTTTTGCGATCAAAAAACAGGTTTGAGGCACGCATCGATTTTTTCAAAACGATAAACGCTTCATTAATGCCGGGAATTGTTTTAGAATTCGGTTGATGGAAAGACCTTGATCAACCAACCACCAGGAACAACCGCGCATGGCCGATACCGACAGCATTCCCGAAACCAAGGAATTTCATTTGGGGGTTCCCCAAACCTCCGCCCCATTTCCGCTCAAGGGGTGTCAGCATCTGGACTGGGGGATGAAGAACCGATTGTCCCACATTTTTTCGCCCCAGAGCGGCAAAACGGTGATGTTGGCCGTGGATCATGGTTATTTCATGGGACCGACCTCGGGATTGGAACGGATCGATGTCACCATCAATCCCCTTCTTCCCCATGCCGACACCTTGATGTGTACCCGGGGGATTCTCCGTTCCATCACGCCGCCAACCTTCAACAAGGGGGTGGTGTTGCGGGCAAGTGGGGGACCCAGCATTCTCAAGGAATTATCCGATGAAAACGTGGCGGTATCGATGGAAGATGCCCTGCGCCTGAATGTCGCCGCGGTGGCGGTGCAGGTGTTCATCGGCGGAGAGTTCGAAACCCGGTCCATCCAGAACATGACGCAACTCGTGGAGGCGGGCAACCGTTTTGGCGTTCCTGTCCTTGGAGTGACGGCGGTGGGCAAACAATTGACCCGCGACGCCAAATACATGCGTCTGGCAACCCGCATTTGTGCCGAATTGGGCGCGACTTATGTCAAGACCTATTTCGTTTCCGAGGGATTCGAGACCGTAACCGCCTCCTGTCCGGTACCAATCGTGATCGCCGGGGGCAAAAAAATGCCTGAGTTGGAAGCCCTGACCATGGCCTGGGAGGCGATCGACCAGGGGGCGGCGGGAGTGGACATGGGACGCAACATTTTCCAGTCCGAGGCCCCCATCGCCATGATTCAGGCTGTTCGCAAGGTGGTTCATGAAAACATGCGCCCCAAGGATGCCCATGAATATTATTTAAGCATCAAAAACTAAGAAGGCGGTATCGGAAAAACTATTGAAAGAAAAAAGGGGTCTGGGGAATTGCCCCCAGACCCCTTTTTTCTTTTAATAGTTTTGTATATAAATATTACTAAAATATAGTTAACGGATCAGTGCGATTTTCAACTGTTCCCTGGCCTTTTGTACCAGGTCCATCGCGTCGCGCATCGCCCGGGCATGCTCCTTTGACCGCTCCCGCAACGGATCCAGCTTCTCGCGAAAACGCCCGATGACCTCCCGCCTTGCCCGAGAAGGATCCTGAGCGGCTCGCACCGCCGTCGCGACGGCCTGGGCAATCTCCCGGCGCCGGTCACTCAGGACATCATGGTAGGCCTGGGTCGCCTCGCGATGGCGCTTCTGCTCCTCGGCCACCATGCGACCAAAAAAGGCTGCCTTGTCACGCCAATAGGCGGCGGGAAAGAGGATTCTCTTCCCCTGTTCCCACAGGCCGTCACCCATGCGCAACCGGGGATCCACCACAATGTCCGCAGAGTCACCGCACCCCGTCAGCAACAAAAACGGAATCAGGACCCAAAAGAAAAAAAATCGATATCCCATCGGCACCGGAGTGGGCATCAGAAGGATTCCACGGAAAACCGGATTGTCACGTCAACGCGCCGCATATTCATTGAGCTTGTTGCGCAAGGTGCGAATGGAAATGCCAAGAAGCTCCGCCGCCCGGGTCCGATTGCCGTTGACCTCATCCAGGGTGCGGTGGATCAGGATTTCCTCCATTTCCCGCACCGTGGTCCCGATGGGCAAACGAATCGCCTCCGCATTTTCACTCAAGGAAGCGGTCGAAGAATGTGATCCCGAAGACCCGCGCTCTTCATCCTCAAGAGTGGGTTCGGCATCGATCATCAAATCCTCCGGTTCGATCGCCCGCCCTTCCGCCATGAGCAGCGCCCGCTGAATGACATTTTCCAACTCGCGAATGTTTCCCGGCCAGGAATAATTTTCCATGGCGCTCAGAGCGGCAGGGGCGAAGGGAATGTCATTGCGTCCCAGTTCGGAGATAAACCGTTTGCGAAAATGATTGGCCAACAGAAGGATGTCCCCTGCCCGCTTGCGCAACGGCGGCAGGGAGACGGGAAAGACGTTGAGACGATAATAGAGATCCTCGCGGAATTTTCCTTCTTCGGCCCATTCCTTGAGATCACGGTTGGTCGAGGCGACGACCCGAACATCCAGGGGAACCGCGCCCCGTCCGCCGACCGGATCGACCTCCCGTTCCTGCAAGACCCGCAACAGCTTGGCCTGAAGGTTGAGCGACATTTCCGAGATTTCGTCAAGGAAGATGGTCCCGCCATTGGCCTGAAGAAATTTTCCCTTGCGGTCGGTGATGGCCCCGGTGAACGCCCCCTTGGTGTGGCCGAAGAGTTCCGATTCAAGCAGGTTTTCCGGTAACGCAGCACAGTTGAGGGCGATAAAGGCCTGGCTGGCACGGTCGGAAACCTGATGGACAAACCGGGCGATCAACTCCTTGCCGGTACCACTTTCCCCCTGAATCAACACCGTGGCCTGGGATTTTCCAACCCGCCGGATCTGGTTGAGCAGACGTTTCATGCCCGAATCGCTCGACAACAGACGGCGACCGTTGCCAAGCTCCGGATCGAAAAAGCGTGCCAGATAATTGTTGAGATGGGTTTTGAGCAGTTCGTTTTCGATGGGCAGCATCAGATAGTCCGCCGCACCGATACCGATGGCCTCCCTGGCATCGGTCACGCTGCCCTGGATGGCGGCGGCAAGGACCGGCAGACCACGGTGGAGAAAAGTGATTTCCCGAATCCATTCCAGGGACTCGCTGCCCGAATCCAATGCGACGATGACCATCCCCACGGTGGAATTGCCGATCCGGGAACGAACATCATCGCCGAAAGGAATCAGGGAGGGCCGACATCCATGGGCCGCGATCTGACCCGCCAGGTTCTTCAGGGCAAGGGTGTCATGTCCGATCAGGATGATTTCATTGCGCTCCGTCATCATGGTCACCTGCCGGCTTCCATAGCCATTTCCAATTGTAAAGCGTTTTCGGAGGATACCCGTGCCCAGGAGGTTCCCGGAGCCAGTTCGGCCGCGCTCAGGTATCGCTGTCTGGCCTCTTCGAAACGACCCGATTTTTGCAGGATATCGCCAACTCGAATATTGGCAAGGGATTGAATCTCCTTGTCTTCGGCCTCCTGGGCAACCTTCTGGAAGGGTTCAAGTGCCCGTTCATCCCCCTTCCAGAGTTGAATGACCGTGGCATAGTTGTAATAATCCAGGCCATCGCCCATGGGGCGGTTGGAAAGAAGATATTCCAGATGTTTGACCGCATGGGGAAACCGGCCCCGCCCCAATTCCGCCTTGGCCATGAGACGGAGGCGACGTTCCCGGTCACGGTCGCCAAGCAATCCCTCCGGAAGCGGTTCCAGAAGCAGTTGCACCGCTTCCCACTCCTCCCTGTCGAGCGATCGCCCCGCTTCGGCCAGACGGACCCGGGCCACCTCGCGGGTCATGGCGCCCCCCAGTTTTCCCTCCGCGCGCGCTTCCTGCAACCAGTTGCCCGTGGCAAGAATCCGCGACAACTGCCGCAAGGAGTCGGCGGCATCATCATCGAGGTTTTCAAGGACCGCCATCGAGGTGACGTTGTCTCCCATCTGCATGAGCGCCTCGGCCAGGAGAATGCGTGGCCTGGCGAATTCCGGATCCTTGCGCCAATCCTGACCATGGATTTCCCCGAGCAAGGCGGCAAACTCGGGACGCCCTTCCTCCATGGCGGCGGTCATCCCTTTTTCCAGAAGCTCCTTCTTGAGCCGGACCGCGCGACGCACGACCGCAGTGCTTTCTGTCATGGTAAGCAGGTTGTTCAGGGTTTCGATGCTTTCACGGTACTGGCGATCGTTTCCCAGCAGTTCGCCCCGCACCAGATAGGCCTCCGCCAGGGCGTTGGGAAGGGCAATCGAGGCGATCACCTTGTCAAGTTTTTCCAGACGTTCCTTGAAAGTCAGTTGTTGTTCCAGGCCCAACTGAAAAATCTGACTCCAGACCGCGGCATCGGAACCAGAATACTGTTTTCGCAGACGTTCGAACAGCCTTCGGGCATCTTCGAGCCGTTCCCGAGCCAGTTCCACTTCCTGCCGTTCCTGGGCGGCATGGGACAGTTGCAGACTCGATTCCGCCGCCCGCAACATGGCCCACGGAACAATGTTGGCCTGATCGGGAAAGGCATCCATGAACATGGCATAGTATTGGAACGCCTTGGTAAAGGCGCCGTACTTGTAATACAGGTCGGCAATGCCCATGATCCGATCCGGGACCATGCCGAGAAAGCCCAGATGCTCGGGGGTGAGCCGTTCGAGGACGGCAAGGGTGGCTTCGGGATCCTGTTTCAAATCCTTGACCTGGGCCTTGAGATAATGGGCCGTGGCGGCATGTTCGCCATGACCGAACGTAAGGGCGTTCACCTGATCCAGCAGGTTTTCCGCCTCGGTGGCGAAACGGGATTCGTTGGGATGGGCCTTGGCCAGACCAAGGTGCGTTCGCGCCTGTTCCAAAAGTAAAACCGTCTTCTCGCGTGGCAGATTGGGGTCGTTCATCATTCCCAGGGCATTTTCAAAACGACCCGCGTCGTTGAACAATTGCAATTGCAGGAACCGATGCCTCGGATGATTGGCGGAGTTGGGGTGTCGTGCAATGGCCGTTTCCAGTTCGCTCAGAAGCCAACCCGGTTTCCACGCCATCCGCCGGGCAAGGTCAAGCCGCAGAAAATCGATAACCTCCCGGTTCGGCGTATCGGGAAAGGTTTCGAGCAGGCTTCCAAGATAGCCGCGGGCATTCTCGTAGCGGTGGTCCTTCTCGAATTCCCTGGCCGATTTCCAGAAATGATCCTCCGTGACTGCCTTCTTGGCAAGCATCTTGGTCTCGCTGGAAGCCTCGTACAGCGGAAACAGGCGGTTGAGGGGTTTGACGATATTCTGCTCCAGGTCGCCTTCCCTTTGGGCAATGATCCGTTTGGCGTCGCTGTCGCGCCCGACATCGCGGGGACTCAGGATTTCGACGATGAAATAGCCCGCCTTGGCGCTTTCATGGAAATGGACCGAATGCGCCTTTTCGTTGAGCAATACCTCAAGTTCCGAGTGCCCTTCGGGAAATTCATAGGCGAACACATTTTCCACCAATCCCCCGCCGACGACAGGTCTCCAGGTTTCCGCCAGACGCGCCGCCTTCAGATGGATCCGGACAACCGGATTGCTCCCTTTTTCAATGTTTTTCTGGATTTCGGTCGAACCGGTATGGGAAAGAATCAAAAGCGTCCCATCCCGCCCCGGAAGAACCAGACCCTCGCGCAATTTCATGGCGGCGTTGGGTTCGGGCGCGGGTTCCTCGTCGATTTCGAACTGGTATTGCGCTCCGGTGACCGGATCCTCGGTTCCCAACGATTCGCGAAAATTCAGGTTTGGTTTCTTCAGTTCCAACGTGACCCAAAGCCCCATCTTGCGCGCCGGAATGCTTTCCACCGCAAGCGACTTGACCCAGGGAGACCGCTCCACTTTGAAGTCACTGGCCGGAAGCGCCAGTATGTTGTGGACTGTCAACAGAAGTTTCGTCGGCTCCACCAGTTCGAGCGTTGGTTTCATCGCTCCGGGGGGAATCGTGAAGGAAAAAACCTCGCGCTTTCCCTCGTCGGCGGTCGTATGCTTCAAACTGGTGAAAAAAGCCAGTGCCTCGGAAACCGGAAACACTGCGAGAAAAACCGCGAAAACCGCGGCAAAAATGATTCCGGACGGGCCGGAAAACCTCTTCGATTCGATGACAGATTGACGCTTCGTCATATCTCGGTCCCCGCGGGTTCCAACCCTTTTTTCTTGATCTTTTCCACCAGCGTGGTACGGTTGAGGTTCAGAAGACGGGCCGCCTTGTTCTTGTTCCACCCGGTGGAGTTGAGCGCCGAAAGAATCAGATTGTTCTCAAAGTTGGCGACTTCGGTGTTGAAATCGATTCCGGAGGTGACGATCGGATTATGCACAAAATTGGTGATCGGCATCACCGGCGGCTCGCCATCCTCGTCGTCCGGCGCCTCGGCGATGCTGCCATTGAACATTTTCTCCGGCAGGTCTTCCGGTTTGACCTGGCCGTCGGCGAGAATGGTCAACCGTTCAATGAGGTTTTCCAGTTCGCGGACATTGCCGGGCCACGGGTAGATCTTGAGAAGTTCCATGATTTCTTCGGAGATGAAATTTTCGACAATGGGACTGTCGCATTTCTTCAGGAAGTGTTCCACCAGGAGGGGAATATCGACGATCCGGTCACGCAATGGCGGAACATTGATGGGAACAACGTTGAGACGATAGAACAGATCTTCGCGAAAACGGCTCTGCGCCACTTCCATTTCCAGGTTCTTGTGGGTGGCGGTAATGACCCGCACATCGACCCGGATCGGTTTGGTCGCCCCCACCGGATCGACCATTTTCTCCTGCAACACCCGCAGCATCTTGACCTGAAGTTTCGGACTCATGTCGCCGATTTCATCGAGAAACAGGGAGCCGCCGTTGGCCAGTTCGAACCGTCCCATCCGATTGTTCGCAGCCCCCGTAAACGCCCCCTTGACGTGTCCAAAGAGTTCCGATTCGAGCAGATCCTCGGGAATGGCGCCGCAGTTGACCGGGATGAACGGTTGATCGGCCCGCGGTGAAAGGTCGTGCAGCGCCCTGGCGATCAGTTCCTTGCCCGTTCCGCTTTCGCCATGGATCAGGACCGTCGATTGCGACGATGCGACCTTTTCGATCAGCTTGTAGAGCTTTTGCATCCGGGGGGATTTGCCGATGATTCCGTACATGATGTCAATAAGGCGTCTTTGTGTTGGATATGGCCGGGAGCCCTTGGTGAACCGGGGGCGGTTTTCCTGATTGCGTCAAAATTCCAACGGCTAAAGTACGACAATTAATCATCCTCAACAAGTTGCTTTCTTTGTTTTCGGCCTCATTTTTTTTCCCGGCCCGTTTGGCACGATGGCGGCATGATGAAGAAACGACGAACTCGAAATCAGAAAAAGGCGATGAACAATACCGTTTTTCCAGGTTCCCGGGCCCCCGTGGTCGCGTGGATCCGGTTTTTGGCGCTGCGCCTGGACCGGTCGCATCTGAGTTTCGAAAATGGAATGCAAAATCCATACCATGAGGCGGAATACCTGACGGCATTCGCTTTTGACATCCCTTTGGATTCGTTGGATTCCTCCTTGAACGCCGCTCCTCCCGCCGATGCCCGGCGACGAATGGAGCAAATCATCGAACAAAGGATTGGCCGTGGTCTTCCCGCCGCCTACATTACCGGAGAGGCTTTTTTCGCCGGGCATCGTTTTCTGGTGGATCGGCGGGTATTGATTCCGCGGTCGCGCATCGAGAATCTGTTCGACGACAAGCCGGGATTCGGCGCCTTGGTTTCCCTTCCCGAAACGCCGTTGGTCCTGGATCTGTGTACGGGGAGCGGTTGTCTGGCGATTGCCTTGGCCTTGGCTTTTCCAGGGGCCGTGATCCACGCCTCCGATCATTCCCCGGACGCCTTGGCGGTGGCTCGTGACAATGTGGCGCGATTTGGGCTCGAAGCGCAGGTATTGTTGTTCCACGCCGATCTTTTCCAGGGATTGCCCAAGGTTCGTTACAATCTGATCGTCACCAATCCTCCCTATGTTTCCCGAGAGACCATGGCAACCTTGCCGCGGGAATACCGTCATGAGCCTGCCATGGCCCTTGACGGGGGGGTGACGGGGTTGGATCTGGTGAGGCGTATTCTCGCCGAGGCGGGAGGGGTTCTCGCACCGGGGGGGGGGGTGATCTGTGAGGTGGGTGATGAAGGAGAGGAGACACTCATGCGCCTCTGGCCCGAATTTCCGGGAAAATGGATCCCGTTTCATTTTGGGGCGAGCGGCGTTTTTTTTCTGGATCGCCCTTCGTGGCCCGATGTGGTGCCGATTTGACGGAAAAGGGAAACCCCAAAAGTTTGGTAACCGCCCAGGCCGCTTTCGGGTTTAATTATTGAAAGAAAAAAGGTAACTGCCCAGGTACCCCCCGGTTCGAGATTATTGAAAGAAAAAAGGGGTCTGGGGGTACCTGGGCAGTGACGCAAAATCAAAAACAAAATCAAAACCCTGGGGGCAATCCCCCAGACCCCTTTTTTCTTTCAATAATCTCGAACCGGGGGGGGCTGGGCAGTTACGTCTTCTGGAAGTCACTCACCCCTCCGGCCCCGCCAAACGACTGACATCGGCAACCCTCTGGAACGCCTGGCGCACCCGAGCCAAAAGAGCCAGACGGTTCAAACGCTTCGTCGCATCGGGATCCATCACCAAAACCGCTTCGAAGAAGGTGTCGATTTCGGGACGAAGCCGGGCCAGATGATCCAGGGCATCATGATAATTGCCATCCCGCACCGCTGCGGCCACCACCCGATCCGTCGCATCAATCCTCTGGCAAAGATCCCGCTCGCTCGCTTCGGATAACGCCGCGGCATCCAGGAAATGCTCCCGCCAGGGATCCTCCGCCTTCTGTAGAATGTTGGCGATCCTCTTGTTGGCCGCCACCAGAGCCGCATACGAGGAAAGTTTCCTGAACCGGTCCAGGGCGTTGACACGCTGCCATGCATCCTGGAGATCATCCAATCCCAACACCTGAACCGCATCGATCAGATCATGGTCGAAACCTTGGGTTTTTAAATGATTCTGCAACCGCCCGTAGATGAAGGTCATCAGATGATCGATCGTCTGTCGCCGCGAATGCTCCAGAAGTCCCGGGGCATAGGCATCAAACGCCGATTCGAGAAGCGGCAATAAAGGAAACCGCGGCGTTTTTGCATCAAGCAGGATGCGAATCACCCCCAGGGCGGCACGGCGCAGCGCAAACGGATCCTTGGCGCCCGTGGGCACCAGTCCGACCGCGAAACAACCGACCAGGGTATCAAGTTTGTCGGCCATGGAAAGCAGACGCCCTTCCAGATGCCCAGGCAAACCGTCCGCAGCCCCCTGGGGACGGTAGTGTTCGCCAATCGCCGCCACCACCGCGGCATCCAGGCCATCATGCCGGGCATAGTAGCCGCCCATGATCCCCTGCAATTCGGGAAACTGCCCCACCATGCCACTCACCAGGTCGCACTTGCACAAACCCGCCGCCAGCCGGACATGCTCTGGATCCACACGCCCGTCCGCCAACGCCACCAGCCGCTCCGCCAGACGCTCGATCCGCACCGTCTTGTCGTACAAACTTCCCAGACGCGCCTGAAATACCACTTTTTTCAGCATCTCGCGCCGCTGCCACAACGGCTGGCGACGATCCTCATGCCAATAGAAGGCGGCATCCTCCAGACGGGCGCGCAAAACCCGTTCATATCCCCGGACCACCAGGGTCGGATCGGAGACCTCGGTATTGGAAACGGCGATGAAACAGGGAAGAAGACCGCCGTCGGCATCCTCGACGGGAAAATATTTCTGATGGTTCTTCATCGACGTGGACAGCACCTCGGGAGGAATGTCGAGGTAACCGGGATCGAACCGTCCAAGAACCGGTATCGGCCATTCGGTCAGATTGGCGTTTTCAAGCAGCAGTTCCTCCGCCACCCGCGCCCGGCCACCCGCCTGGGCGGCAAGACGATGAACCCCCTCCTCGATGATTTCCCGTCGCCGGGACATCTCCAGGATCACCCGTCCCTCGGCCAACGCCCGGGTGTACCCCTCGATGCCCGTGACCGTGAACGGACCACGCCCCATGAACCGGTGTCCCTCGGTGTGGTTCCCCGCCATCAGACCATCCACCGTCCCGAAAGGAAGCACCGCGCCATCGAGCAACGCCACCATCCAGCCGATGGGCCGGACAAACCGCGTCCGCCCCCCACCCCAACGCTGGGTCTTGGGCCAGGGAAACCCTTCCAGGATCCGGGTCATGATGCCGGGCAGCAATTGCGCCGCCTCCTGTCCCGTTTTCTGGATCGAATACGCCAGGTAGACCCCCTTGGACGTCTCGATGCGCCGCAGTTGCGCCACCGTCACGCCGCAACCGCGGGCAAAGCCTTCCGCCGCCCGGGTCGGATTGCCCGCCGCATCGAAGGCGCGGTCCACGGGTGGTCCGCGCATCTCCTCGACCCGGTCCGCCTGACGGGCCGCCAAGCCGGTCACCGCCACCATCAATCGCCGCGGAGTCCCCTGGCTTTCGATCCGGGTCGTCCCCGAAACATGCAGCCCCACCTCCCGCACCTGTTTTTCCATTTCCTGGGCGAAATACCCGACCCCTTCGGGCAGCATTCCCGCCGGAATCTCCTCGCAACCGATTTCCCATAAAAATTCCATCACGGCCTGATCCTCTTCATCCATTGGGTCGGGTAGCGGATTTCTTCAGCAGCGGATGCCCCAGGACTTCCCGTTGCCGGACATAGGCCTCCGCCACCGTCCGGGCCAGATTGCGGACCCGACCGATGTAACCTGCCCGTTCGGTGACGCTGATGGCGCCGCGGGCATCGAGAAGATTGAAAGCGTGGGAACACTTGATCACCTGATCGTAGGCGGGCAATGGCAGTTGGGCCCCGGCCAGGGCAATGGCCTCTTTTTCGTGCATCGAAAACAGTTGAAACAGCATGGCGGTATCGGCCTGCTCAAAATTGAAACGGGAATATTCCACCTCGTTCTGGTGAAACACATCGCCATAGGTGATGTCCCCCGACCATTGCAGGTCGAAAACGTTTTCCCGGCCTTGAATATACATGGCCAGACGTTCCAGGCCGTAGGTGATCTCTCCCGAAACCGGATCAAGGTCGATGCCGCCGACCTGTTGAAAGTAGGTGAACTGGGTCACCTCCATCCCATCGAGCCACACCTCCCAACCCAGGCCCCACGCCCCCAGGGTCGGGCTTTCCCAATCGTCCTCGACAAACCGAATGTCGTGCTGCCCCGGCCTGATGCCGATGGCCACGAGCGATTCAAGATACAGATCCTGAATGTTGGCGGGAGAAGGTTTCAGGATCACCTGAAATTGGTAATAGTGTTGCAGACGATTGGGATTTTCGCCATAACGACCATCGCTCGGACGCCGGGAGGGTTGTACATAGGCGGTACGCCACGGTTCCGGTCCTAAAACGCGCAAAAAGGTTCCGGGATGAAACGTCCCCGCCCCGACCTCCATATCCATGGGCTGCACCACCACGCATCCCTGTCGGGACCAATAATCCTGCAAGGCAAAGATCAATTCCTGAAAAGTCACCTAAAACGCTCCACTTGAAATTTTATTGAATGGTGTGAATAATCTCGCTGGACAGGATCGGCTGTCAAGCGACACCCTGGCACCCGTGGAAAATAAAGTCAAAAACAAAATCAAAACCTTGGGGCGTTGCCCCAAACCCCACTGGGAAGGGGTTTCCCCTTCCCAGACCCATCCATGCTGTTTTTCCTCTTGAAGGATCCGGGTATGGTCCGCTGATGGTTCATCTTTACGCAATCACTTTGTTCCTGATCATCATCATCACCCTTCCTCTTTGGGTATGGCGCTATTGGACCACCCCCAAATACCGCGGCACCATCCTGGAACGCCTCGGAATGAACATCGAACAACGGGACAATGCCCCACGCATCTGGATCCATGCCGTCAGCGTCGGTGAAACCCTGGCGGCACAGGAATTGATCGCCACCCTCAAGAAAACCCATCCCGACATCGAACTGGTCCTCTCCACCGTGACCCGGACCGGACGTCAGGTCGCCCTTGAGAAGATACCCCATCTGGCCAAAATCTTCCATCTTCCCATCGATCTTCCATCAATCACCCACCGCGTCATGCGCCGGATTCGCCCGACACTCCTTTTGATCCTGGAAACCGAACTCTGGCCCGGACTCTTCGCCGCCGCCGCCCGAAATCAGGTACCCATCGTCATCGTCAATGGACGCATCTCTCCCCGATCCCACGCCAATTATCGCAAAGCGCGCTTTTTCATGAGCCGTTTTCTCGCCCCGGTGCGACTGTTCATCATGCAATCGGACCTGGATGCGGAGCGACTGGCATCCATCGGCGCCCCCAGACCGCGAATCCGAGTCTCGGGCAACATCAAGTATGACCAGGCCCTGATTCCCCCCTCCGCCGAAGCCCTGGCCGAACTGGAACGACGCCTCGGACCGACCACCACCGATCCCTGTCTCCTCGCCGCCAGCACCCACCCCGGAGAAGAGGAAATCATCCTCAAGGTCTACCGGCGCCTCCTGGAACGCCATCCCACACTGCGCCTGATCATCGTCCCCCGTCACCCGGAGCGGGCAGAACAGGTCGGACAACTCATCCATGATCATGGCTTGACGGTGCAAACCCTCTCCCAGGCCGACGGATCCTGGGCCGGGCACGTCCTTCTGGTCGATCGGGTCGGCTGGCTGACGCGCCTGTACCGTCTGGCCCGCCTGGTCTACGTCGGCGGCTCCCTGATCCCCCATGGCGGTCAAAACATGTTGGAGGCCGCCGCCTGGAGCCTCCCCACCGCCTTCGGACCACATACCTTCAATTTCAAGGATGTCTCGCGACTTCTGCTGGAAGCGAGGGGGGCGTTTCAAGTCAAGGACGCGGAAGACCTGCATGCCATCTTTTCCCGCTGGCTCGAAGAACCCGAAACCCACGAAACCATGGGCCGGGCAGCCCGTCGGGTCGTCGAAGCCAATGCCGGCGCCCTGCGACGCACCCTGGCCGAGATCGACGCCATCCTCGAAGAATCGGGACATGCCCCCACTGCGCCCCCTTCTTGACGGAAGCCGCCCCCCCGCCGATTGGCTGGAACGTCGTCTTCTGGAACTCCTCGGGACCCTGGGCGCCGGTTACGGCTGGATCCAGGCGGGTCGTTTCTGGGCCTATCGAAAAAATCTCCTGACCCGGTGGCAAGGGACGTGTCCGGTGATCAGCGTCGGCAACCTGACCGCCGGAGGGACCGGAAAGACCCCGATGGTTGCCTGGCTGGGACGATTCTTTCTCGATCGCGACGTCCCCCTGGCCATCGTCAGCCGCGGCTACCGACAACGCGCCACAGGCGCCGTCACGGTGGTCGCGGACCGCAAAAAAAGACTGCTCGATGCCCCCGAGGCGGCGGATGAAGCAGTCCTGCTGGCCCAGGAACTGCCAGGGGTGGCGGTACTCACCGGACCCGACCGCCGCCGTCTCATCCACTTCGCCACCCACCACCTGGGATGCCGCCTTGCCATCATGGACGATGGTTTTCAACACCTGCCGGTCCGGAGGGACCTGGATCTGTTGCTCCTGGACGCCCAGACCCCCTGGGGCAATGGCCGCCTGCTGCCAGGAGGAATCCTGCGCGAATTTCCCGAAGCCCTGCGCCGCGCCGACGGCATTCTCTTCACCCGCGCCGGCGACGATTTCGACCCCGCCGCCGCCGCCGCCATGATCCATCATATCGCCCCGGAAATACCGACGGCCCACTGCCATCATGAACCACGATACTGGCTCGATGCCACCCGAGGCGAAAAACACCCCCTGGAAACGCTCCGGAACCGGAATGTCCTCGCCTTCTGCGGCATCGGTCATCCGGAAAGTTTCCGCGCCCTTCTCGTGGAACAGTCGGTCAATCCCCTGGACCTGATCATTTTTCCCGACCATCACCCCGTCACGAGCAGCCAACTGCGCGAATTGGCAAGACATGCCGGGATTCTCGGAGCCACCGCCCTGGTCACGACCCGGAAGGACCTGGTGAAAATCACCACGCCACCGCCCGATCCGCCATTATTCGCCCTGGACATCGGCATCCGGTTTCCCGAACCGCCCCCCTGGCTACTCGAACGATTGGAGCGGCTGGCGGTGCGGGCAATCGCTCCCTGAAAAACCGCTGCAAACCGCCAGGGAACCCGTACTGCCTTCGGGAAAGGCGCCGCCGATCTGGTTCGCGACCGGTTTTCTCGCCACGCGACGGCGGTCAACCTCCGCATCGCCCTTCGGCCACCACTGCAGCGGATAACGACGCCCTGGAGCCAGATTGTTGACCACGAGGGCGACCAGCAACATGATCAGGGCCCCGGAAAGGGCCGGCGCCAGGGGATAGAGCCACCCCAACGAATGGATTTCATCCGAACCGATGACCGCGATGAGGGCAGTCGCCCCCCCGGGTGGATGCAGCGTCCGGGTCCATTGCATGACGACGATCGCCAGGGAAACCGCCAACGCCGCCGCAAGCCAGGGAACCTGTCCCACCCCCTGAAATACCGCGACCCCCACCACCCCCGACAGCAGATGTCCCCCGAGAAGATTGCGGGGTTGCGCCAGGGGCGAGGTGATGGCCCCATGAATCAGTACCGCGGACGCGCCAAAAGAACCAAGAATCAAGACCAGATCCCGCGGGACAAACCATCGTTCATGCAACCATGCCACCAAACCGATGCCAAGAAAAGCGCCCAACCAGGACCAGAACATCTCCCGCAACGGCATCGGTTCCGGGGCTGTCCCTCCCCCGGCCATTTTCTTCAATAATCCAGACATGCTGCCTCCTCCCGGGTTTCAATGACTCCACCTGCTCCAATTGCAAACGATCTCGGGACCCGTCCCACCCCGGTTCCACCAGAACGATCCGAACACCCTGTCCCGGCCACCATCTTGGCACGCCCCTTGATTGATTCAGGGAAAGATTTTTCTCAGTCCAAGGAGATGTCCATGTCGAATCGTTCGGAAAAACAAACCTGTACCGCGATCAGCCGTTCGGAGATGCCAGCGCGTTTCATTGGAATCTTGACACCCGCCGAGTTTGGCGAAATGGTGGAGTATGGGTTCATCCGCGCCACACCCGAAAACCAGGACAACCCTTTCGAAACATTGACCGAACAGTTTCTCCCGAGCATTCATCGCGGTCGTCTGTGCGATGCCTTGAACAATCGCGGATGTTTCGACCAGCCCACGTTCATCCGTCTTGGGAAAAGATGGCCCCAGTTGGAAATGGCCGAAGTTTTTCCCGGGAATCGTCAACGCACGCCCCCGTCGCTCCCCTTGTCCGCCTGATGCCCACCGGAAACCATCCGATGGAACGGCGCGTCTATTTCGTTGCCGGTGATCTGCTTGCAACCGGTGTCGCGGGATGGCTGGCGGCCCTGGTTGTTCTGGACTGGACCCCCTGGCAAGGTTCGACGATGCACACCATGATGGGTGGCATGGCGCTTGGCATGATGACGGGAATGCTGACGGCATTCGTGTTCATTCCCGTTTTCGGGGCCATGGAGGTCATGTTGCCCGTCATGCTGGCGGGCATGGTTTCGGGCATGCTGACGGGAATGGGATTGGCCCTGGACTGGCTTGATCCGGGCCTGGCCGGTCCGGTTGGCATCGCCTCCGGTGTTCTTGGCTATCTTTGGACCTTTCTGGTTCATCTGCGGGTTGGAGGAACACTCCATGGCCCTTGATCCGGCAACCAGAGACAAAACCCGGCAAAAATGGGATCGGGCCGCGGCATGGTTCGATTTCAGCGCCGCGTGGGGCACCGAACGAAGGTGGGCGCCATTCAAGAAAAACCTTTTCGCCTCGATGAACGGAAACATCCTGTTCATGGCGGCGGGAACGGGGCTTGATTTTCCCTGCTTTCCCCCGGGAAAGACGATCACCGCCATCGACATCAGTCCAAACATGGTGCAACGGGCCGCCCGGAGAGCAAACAACTACCCCGGACACATCGAACTCATTGAAATGGACGCCACCGCCATGACTTTCGCCGATGGCCATTTCGATCAGGTCTTCACCTCCTGCACCTTCTGCTCCGTCCCCGACCCGGTGGCGGGTCTCAAGGAGATACGCCGCGTCCTGAAACCGGGCGGAACGCTTGCAATGTTCGAACATACGGGCAGCAAAATCTTTCCCTTCAACCTGATGCTGCACCTCATGACCCCCATCAGCCGCGCCTTCGGCCCGGAAATGAACCGCGATACCCTGAACAACCTCGATCGCGCCGGATTCGCCATTCAACGGGTGGAAAACCATTTCCTCGATGTCGTCCGCTCCATCCATGCCCAATCCCCCCACCATGGGTGAATCCACCTCAGTCGCCGCCACCTTGTCGCGCGGATAAAAACGGGACCGTTTCAAGCTACTCCATCCATCGGCTTTCGATCAAGAGAAACATGCCTGTGAACAATGGTCGTCTTCGTTTCCCGCATCGTTCGGCGACGAAAAAAGGATTGCCTGCGTTTCATGAACGGTGGATGATGAAGGAGGTCGTGGGCGTTGTCCTTTGCGGCCCCGAAATTCGCGAAAACCGTTTGTTCGCCAGCCGCCAGAACGAACAAAAAAAGGCGTTCGAGACGATCAAAGAAGACCGTTTCCATGATCGATGACCTTGCCAACCGTTCCCATTCGTCACGACGCCACGCCATGAGGTTCGGCACCACCCCTCTTTCCGGAGGGATGACGCGCTTCAACCTTTGGGCCCCCAAGGCAAAAACGGTCCATTTGTGCCGATCCTTCGCCGCGTCCCAGGCTTCGGTCCTCCCCCTCGACCCGGCGGATCCCGGCGTCCCCCGCGAAATGATCGTACACGAGGAGGGATGGTTTTCCCTGGAAGCCTTTGCCCCGCCCGGTACACACTACCATTTTCGTATCGACGACCGGCATGATGTCCCCGATCCCGCCTCGCGGCATCAACCCGATGGGGTCCATGGCGACAGTCGGGTGGTCGATCCGGGAAGTTTTCACTGGCTGGATGAATCATGGCGCGGTCGTCCCTGGCACGAGGCGATCGTCCATGAACTTCATGTGGGTACCTTCTCCCCCGAGGGAACCTTCGATGGAATCACCCGCCGCCTGGAATTCCTGGCGGACCTGGGGGTGACCGCCCTGGAACTCATGCCATTGGCCGATTTTCCGGGCCGTTTCGGTTGGGGATATGATGGGGTGGCGTTGTTCGCCCCCTGTTCACGATATGGTGATCCCGACACACTGAAAAACCTTGTCCAGGAGGCCCATCGCCGGGGCCTGATGGTGCTGTTGGACGTGGTGTACAACCATTTCGGACCCGAGGGCAATTATCTGCACCTCTACGCCCCCTCCTTCGTTCATCGCGACCATCATACCCCCTGGGGACGCGCCATGAACTTCGATGGCCCGAACAGCCGCTGGGTACGGCAATTCTTCATCGACAACGCCCTCTACTGGATCGAGGAGTTCCACTTCGATGGCCTGCGTCTCGATGCAGTCCAGGCAATCGAGGATCGTTCCCCGATCCACATCCTGGATGAACTCCAGGAACGGATCGCTTCGGGACCGGGGAAAAAACGACAGGTCCATCTTGTCTTCGAAAACGGCGACAACGCCACCCGTTTTCTCATCCCCAATGTAAACACCCCCCATTCGGGAGGGCGTTGCCAATGGAATGACGATTTCCATCACAGCGCCCATGTCCTCCTGACCGGAGAAAAGGACGGATACTATCGGGATTACCATCCCGACCCCCTGGGTCATCTGGTCTCCTGCCTCACGACCGGCTTTTCCTTCCAGGGAATGTTTTCACCCTACTTCAACAAGAAACGCGGCAGCCCCAGCGCCCATCTCCCCGGAGAATGTTTCATCAATTTTTTGCAAAATCATGATCAGACCGGCAATCGCCCCCAGGGAGAACGAATCCATGCCCTGGCCCCCGACGATGCGGTTCGGGCCATGACCGTCCTGCTCATGCTGGCCCCGTATCCGCCGATGCTCTTCATGGGCCAGGAATGGGGCAGTCGCACCCCTTTCTGTTTTTTTTCCGATCTGGAACCCGCGCTCCATTCGTCGATCGTCTCCGGACGGATGCGGGAAATGCACCATTTTTTCCGGCTCCGGCCCGGGGATCCGCCACCGCCCTTCCCCGACCCGATGCGCGAGGAAACCTTTCTGGCGGCAAAACTGGACTGGAACGAAACCCGGGACCCGCAACACCGCTCCTGGATCCATCTGCATCAAGAGCTGATCCGCATCCGCAAACAGGAACTCTGGCCGCGACTCGGGGCCCGGATCCCCCTGCAAACCCTCCATTCCCGACATCCCTCGGGCACCCTCGCGGTCTCCTGGTCGCTGCCGAAGGGAGAAATGCTCCACCTCCTGGCCCACCTTTTCCCCACCACCCCCCACATATCGCACCTTCCCAAGGGACATTGCCTCTTTGCCACCGTGCCACAAACGACCCTGCCCCGGCCCTGGTACGTCGGCTGGTTCATCGAAAAGACTTAAAGACCGGGCCTGTGATCAATCAGGTTGATGGCATGTCCAAGACGTTGCGTCGCCTTGTCCAATGAAACCCGCCACGCCGCCAACGCAATGTCCGATGATGGTGTATCTTTCAGGAAACTTTCGAGGAAACCTTCAAGCCGCATCATGACATCGGTGGGAATCGTCACGCCCCTGTCGTTGTCGTCCCCGGACCCCGTCTCCTCCGGTGAAGAGGCCGTTGCGGCGGAAATCCGCGCCACCTCCTTGGTATGGTCCGCCGCTTCATTGGCCGATTGAAACACCTGCCGCGCACTTTCCTTGAGTTCCTGCATCAGACCGGTCACCTGGGCGGTCGCCGCCGTCACCGTCGCCATCGCCTGATCGATCGTTTGCTGAATCCCCTCCTGGACGCCGGTGCTCCGGTCGATGGCCTCGATCGATTGGCCGATCGTATGGATCGCCTGAACGATCTCCTTGACCGCCACCTCGGAATGATGCGACGCCTCCTGCAATTCTCCGACCCCCTCGTAGATCTTGCGTGTCGCCTCCGCGGTCTTCAAGGCCAGATCCTTGACCTCGTTGGCCACCACCGAAAACCCCTTCCCCAACGCCCCCGCCCCCGCCGCCTCAATGCTGGCGTTCAAGGCGAGCATGTTGGTCTGCTTGGCGATGATGCGAATCATATCGACGATGGACTGGATCTTCCGGGTGGCGCCGATGAAACGCTCCATGGAACCGGTGACCTCCTCCGTCCTGCGTTTGGCCATGCGCGACTGCTCATGGGCCTCGCGACACAGGCCACGAACCTCGACCACGCTTGAATTCATTCTGCCGACCGACGATTTCACTTCGGTCACCGCGCCGTTGACCCCCGACAGGACCTCGCCCACACTGTCCATGCCCATGCTCATCAATTCGGTTTCGGTGGTGATGGTGCAGACGCTCTGCGAGGCATCCTCGGTCGATTGGGCGATCCGCTCCAGTTCCCGCAAACGATCCAGCCTCTTGGAATCAAGGGATTCCTGGACATCAATCCCCTGGAACATGGCGTGAATTTCCCGCAATCCAGTCACCATTTCCTGCCGCCATTCCCGATACGGCGTCAGGGTTTCATCAAGTTCCCGTACCGCCCGGTCCTGCAACCAAAGATGAACCTTGCGCAACGCATCGCTGACGGCACCAAAACCTTCTTCCAACCCCAACGCGCCATCGGAAACTTCCCGCGCCCCATGCCGCGCCGTTTCCTCCAGCGCCACGGGCCGCGGGTCCACCACCTTCTGATCCAATACCGCGACCACCCGCCGCCTCCAGCGCATCATCCACCACGAAAAAACGAAGAACACACTCAATACGATCCAAGACAAGAAACGAAGAATGAACACCCCCGATGCGGAGGGATCAATCATCAGCGTCAATGCCGCAAACAGCCCCAGGAGCGACCCCATGACCGTCAATGCCCCATTCATCCAAAAATGCAGGGTTTGAAGATTGTCCGTTCTTTCCATGACGCGGTCATCCCTTTGTGGTCTCTCGGTCCGGGGGCGCGCACATCAATCCGCGACCATTTTTCTGATGGTATCGAGAAAAAGGTTGGGACTGATGGGCTTGGTCAGCCAGCCATTGGCCCCCGCCTTTTTTCCTTCCACCTTCTTTTCGTCCGCGTCGATGGTCGTCAGCATGAGAATGGGGGTTTTCATATCCTCCTTGCGCACCGCCCGGATGAAGGCAATACCATCCATGGTGGGCATGTTAAGGTCGGTGATGATCAGTTTCGGTGGGGTCTTTTTCTGTTTGATTTCGGCAAGTTTGCCAAGCCCCTCCCGACCATTGCCCGCCTCGACGATGTCGAAACCGATCTTGGCCACCAGTTTTCCCACAAGCGAACGAACGCTGGGAGTGTCGTCAACGGTCAGGATGATGGGATTGGCCATGTTCCAGGACTCCTTGTGTTTCATGGTTGTCACCGGTCCTTCCGACAAGAGAAAGTCCCGCCAGATCGAGACGGGCGTTCACCTTTTCGGGAATGTTCAGAAAGACCAGATTCTTGTTGCGCAGGCGCGAAGACAGATGGGCGGCATGGAACAACTGAATGATTGCCAGATCGGTATCGGTCACCTCGGTCAGATCGACGACAATGGTGGGGACAGGAAGGGCCAACAGTGTCAGCAAGGCGTCTTTCAAGGGATCGACCGCTTCGATCTCCACTGCCCCCCGCAACTTCAAACGTCCCTTTTCTTCATCGAGATTCATATCCTGCTCCCCGAAATGCGATGGACATCATGAAAAAACCTGCACATCTCCAGTCAATAAGATCAAAGCGAGAGAAAATCACAGCCCCTCTCCCAGACCGATCCTCAATGTTGCGTCCCCTGATTTCTTGCCTGGGCGCGTGCAGTTTCGATGATCCGGGCGACATCGAGGATCGGAACCACCCGACCATCACCAAGGATGGTCGCCCCGGAAAATTCGGCCACGTTGGAAAAAAGATCGCCCAGAGACTTGATGACCACCTGGCTTTGGCCAATCACCCGATCCACCACCATGCCGACGCGGTCGCGATCCACCTCGGTGATCACGACCTGTTCCTGACTCAGGGGACCGCCATCAAGATGAAAGACATCGCGCAGACGAATGTAGGGGACCACCTCGTTGCGTATGTTGATGATCTGCCGCCCATGATTGTCGGCGATCTCTTTTCGGGTCAGTTTGACGCACTCCTTGACCGTGGACAGGGGCAGGACAAACTGATCCCCGCCGCTCTGAACCAGAAAACCATCGATAATGGCCAATGTCAGAGGAAGGCGGATGTCGATGGTGATTCCCTGATCCTTCCGATCCACAATCTCCACCGAACCACGAATCCCCTCGATCGTCTTTTTCACCACATCCATGCCGACACCACGGCCCGACACGCTGGTGACGGTGGAAGCGGTGGAAAATCCGGGAGCAAAAAGAAGATTGACCACCTCTTCATCGGAAAGCACGGCGCCCGACGGCGCCAGACCCCGTTCGATAGCCTTGGCCAGGATGCGCTGCCGATCGATGCCTCGACCATCATCCTCGACCCGGATCAAAACGCTGGCCCCGGAATGAATCGCCGACAGACGGATCGTCCCGGTCGGGGTTTTTCCCTTGCGCCGCCGCTCGTCGGGCGTTTCGATGCCATGATCCATGCTGTTGCGCAGAATGTGGACCAGGGGATCGTTCAAGTTTTCGATGACGGTCTTGTCCAGTTCGGTGTCCCCCCCTTCGGTGACCAGACGAATCTCCTTGCCCAGTTCGCGGGACAGATCGCGGACCAGACGGTTGAAACGACCGAACAGAGTGTCGATGGGCAGCATGCGGATTCCCATCGTGCTGTCACGCAGATTCTCGGTCAGACGGGTGATCTCCTCGGACACCGTGGTCAGCTCGGGAACCTCGCCGCAATGGGCGATCACCTGGCGCAATCGCGCCTGGACGATGACCAGCTCTCCCACCTGGTTGATGAGTTCGTCCAGTTTGTCGGAGGCGACCCGGACGCTTGACACGGAGTTTTCCCGACGCCCCCCTTCGGCCATCTGCCGCACCATCTTTTGTTGTTGCAGCGCCGATTGAACCCGGGATTCGGGCAGATAACCCTCGGAGACAAGGGTTTCACCAAGTCGGGGCTTTTTCGACAGCGCTTCGGCCAACGCCTCGCGGGAAATATCGCCTCGTTCCAGCAGAATGTCCCCCAAACGCGGAACCGATGGTTCAATCTCCGAAAGGGAATCCCCCGCTTCAGGCTCGGGGAGGACATGAATGGCCAGCTCCTCCAGTTCATCCTCGATGAACATGAACTCGCCACGAATGTCATCGTCGCTGCAATCACTCACCAATCCCACATCCCAGGAAAAATAACAGACCGTCGGATCGATCTCCTCCAACGGAGGAACCCGTTCGTCATGACAGGTGACACGACAGGTTCCAAGCTGTTTCAGGGCGCGCAGGTAGACCAGAGGATTGGTGGCCCGCTGGAAGATGGGATCATCAACGCGAAATCGGAACCGGACATTGCGACAGACCGGTCTTGCCGGTTCATCCACGGATACCGGAGTGGACCTTGAAACCACCTCGCCACCGCTGCCACGATTTGGCCGCAACAACCCGGAAAAGGCATCGGCGATTCGTTTCTGTTCCCCCCGGTCTCCCTTCACCGGCCCGTCGCCGAAAATCATCGCCAACAACTGATCCCGGGCCGCCAGGGTCAGATCGATGACCTCCTTGGTCAGGACCGCCTTGCCATTGCGTACCACATCATAGAAATTCTCGATCTGATGGGTGAACCGCGAGGCCTCCTCAAACCCGTACATGCTGGAGGTCCCCTTGATGGTATGCATGGCGCGAAAGACACGTCCGATCAATTCCTTGTCCCGTGGCGCCGCCTCCAATTGCAACAGGGCATCCTCCAGATCATCGAGGTTTTCCTGGGCATCGGTGCGAAACTGGTTGATGTCCTCTTCGGAAATGAATTCCGACAGTGACAGGGATTCCATGGATCCACCTTGGCGTTGAAATGGTATTGAATGGCCCGGGGACCGGACCTCCCCGAATCCGGTTCAATGCCCCTCCCGAGGTTGTCCCCGATCGAGAAGAATCAACTCCTCCTCGGAAAACACCCGGTGGACATCAAGCAGGATGACAAAACGATTCTCCAGCTTGCCGATGCCCCGGATGTACTCGGTCTTGAGATCGATCCCCACCTGCGGCGCCGGTTCCACCTGCGATTGGGGAAGATCGAGCACCTCCTCCACCGAATCGGCCAGGGCCCCCAACACCATGTTCTTCTCCCGGATCGTGCTTTCCACGATGATCACCCGGGTCTTGCGGCTGCCGACGGTGGCGGGTTGACCAAATTTACGTTTCAGATCGACCACAGGCACCACATTGCCGCGAACATTGATGACCCCACGCAAAAATTCAGGCGATCCGGGAATGGCGGTCATGTCCGGCATCTTCAGGACTTCACGTACATTGGCGATGGGGATGGCGAAGGTCTCCGCCCCCAACTGGAAGGTCAAAAACTGCGTGATCAGGTCCGTTTCCATGATGACTTCTCTCAAGGTGTGACCCGTTGCTCCCGTACCCGGTTCGGGTCCATTGCCACGCGCCTCCGGGCGATGCCGCCCAACTCAATAGCGTTCGAAATCATGATCGCCACTTTCACTTTCCTCCTTCATGTCCAGGTGAACCCCTCCACCACCGCCTCCGGGTGACGCGGCGCGAAGCACCGGGGCTTTGGCGGCCATCTTTGTGGGTTTCACCCTTCCCTTCGCCCCGCCCCGGACCGCCAGCGCACGGGCGCCGGGCGCCGGCAAACGACGCGGGGGATTCTCGGGAAGCCGCGCCACGACCTGGCCTTCGGTCCCCTCTTCCTTTTCGACAATCTTGAAAAATGCCATCGCCCGCTGCACCCGGTCCGCCTGTTCGGTCAGATTCTGCGCCATGGCGTTCATCTCTTCCGATGCCCCGGCATTCTGCTGAATCACTTGGTCCAACTGCTGCACCGACTGGTTGATCTGCTCCACCCCGACATTCTGCTCGGCGCTCGATGCACTGATCTCCTGTACCAGTTCCGTGGTCTTCTGGATGTGCGGCACCAGCTCCTGCAACATTTTCCCCGCCTCCTCGGCAATGCTGACGCTCGACAGGGAAAGGGCGTTGATCTCCGAAGCCGAAACCTGGCTCCTTTCCGCAAGCTTCCGCACCTCCGCCGCCACCACCGCGAACCCCTTTCCATGATCTCCCGCCCGGGCCGCCTCGATGGCCGCATTCAGGGCCAGAAGGTTGGTCTGTTCGGCAATCTCCTGGATGATCTCGATCTTGCTGGCGATCTCCTTCATGGCATCGACCGTCTTCTTCACCGCCTCGCCACTCTTGATGGCGTTGTCCGAGACCTGGAGCGCCAATTGCCCCGTCTTGGTGGCATTGTCGGCACTCTGCTGAATGTTGGAGGCCATCTCTTCCATGGCCGATGAGGTCTCCTCCACCGCCGCCGCCTGCTCCGAAGCCCCCTGCGACACCTCCTCCGCGGTCGCCAGAATGGCGGCGCTCCCCGAGGTCACCGATTCCGCCGCCTCCTTGGTCCCCTCGATCACCCCCGACAGTTGTTCGATCATCTGGTTGAGGTTCTGTTTGAGTTCATCCAGGCTGCCACGCAGTTCCATTTCCATCTTGTGCCGGAAATCCCCCTGGGCCATCCCACCCGTAACGGTCAGGATCCCCTTCACCGCCCCATCCATGGTCGTCAGCAAATCATTGAGCGTTTGCATCGCCTGCCCCACCTCGTCGCGGGAATCGACCTGAAGACGCAGAGAAAAATCATAGTCCTGCCCTACCTGCCGCATCACCTCCGTCAGACGCCCCAAGGGACGGGTCACCGCACGGGTGATCCATAAAGCCAGGAAAAGACCCACCAACAAGGCGATCCCGGAACCGGTCATAATCATTTTGTCCGCCCTGGAGGAAATTTCCTCCATTTGCCGCTCCTGGTCGGCGATCGTCTCGTAGACCTTCTCCTCCATCTTCTTCCCCGTCTCATCCATCAGCGCAAGTTGCTGATTCTGTTGCCCCAGCATCTGGACATACCCGGTGGATTCCTTGTCATAGAGCGTCAGCGCCGCCATGAATCTTTCCGCAATGCCACGATCCTGTTCATTGCGCATCAGTGACTGCAACTCCCTCGCCTTCGACTGAAGGCCGGTCAGAAGCTCCCGGTGCTCGCGGATCATCTTTTCATTCAAACCACGGCTGATGACGATTTCTTTTTCCAGTTTACGCATTTCCTGCATCCCGACATTAAGATCTCCGCCAAGGACCATCGGACGAAGAAGCTCCTGAACCCCCTTTCCATCTCCCCCTTCGCCAGCCACTTTCTGGAGTTGTCCCTCCAGGGAATCATGCAGCGACTTGATCTCCCTGCCGCCCTGCCGTCCCGCCTCCCGCATCCGCTCCATCCCCTGGGCGCGCCCCTCGATCAGGGACTTCAACTTTTCGAATTCCTTGCGATACGATTCCGCCACCTGCCAGATCTCGTTCATCATTTGCTTGTTCGCGGGATTCTCGAACACCCGGTCCCGCATCTCTCCGGCCTGTGTCTGGACCTTCCCCAAGAATTCCAGGGTCTTTTCGGTATCCGCCGCCGCCTCGCTGATGATGTAGTCACGCCGCGACAACCGCATCAGGTTGTAATGATCCACGATTTCATTCACTTTTTTGACCTTCATGCCTCGATCGTTGACCGATTCGAGCCCATCCCAGCCCACGAAGGCAACCACGAGGGTAAAGAGGAGCACCCCCCCGAACCCAAGTCCCAATTTCATCGAAACCTTCAGGTTTTTCATCACCCTTTCTCCCTTCGCAGGCCATTGTTCCCTTCACCCCACCCGAGCGTGGGGTGAAGGAGACGACCTCATCATGATTCGTAGGCACTACTGAAAGAAACATGCCGGATCTATACCAGGCATTGTTCAACGTGATCGGAATGGACACCCGCCGCATCCTGATCGAGCGCCATCCGCATGCGATCACTGGAGGTATAAAGTTCCAGGCAGGCGCCATTCTCAAGCTGGAACAAGATTCTCTGTTTCAGTGTCGGCAGATTCATCTCCTTGATGATTATGTTGACTATTCTAGATCCGATCGATTGATTGATGATGTCCTGCTCCCTGTTAGGCATGGTGATACCCCCCGTTTATTGTTGATCGAAGCGTTATCCATTCTCCCTTGTCTTCAAGATCCCGGTCGATATGGAAAAAATTGATTCAAATCTTCACGCTTCTGACTCTCTCTCTGATACATTCCATATCCGCAATCCTGATGCCAGTTATCGGAACCTTGGTTTCAGAACCGCCAGCTCCGGCCATCCACCACAGGATTGGCGATACGGCATCAATTATTGTATCATGTTGTTATCAGTATTTTTTCCAATTGAGACTGTCATTCAAAATTCATATAAAAAATTGTCTCAATTTGATAATTGACATATGCGAACCATCAACGGAACGGAGCAACAAATGCCCGACCGGAAGGATGAACGGCATGCAACATGTAGTGTGAAAGCGTGTGGAAAAACAGGATAATCCGTTGTTTCTACATTTGATTATCTTCAAGAAACGAATATTGCGTCCCGCAATGGATGTTGCAGGGGTTCAGGTGGGATTGTCTTTTGATGTCTTGGCGCGCCGCGCCAGACGTTGATTCAGGGCCTGACGGGTGATGCCAAGAAGGGCTGCGGCAACACCCTGATTGCCGCCAGAGGTTTCCAGGGCATGATGCATCAGGAAATCCTCCGCCTCCTTCAAGGTTGGCGGCTGGACGCCGCCGGGCCAGGAAAGTGGCGCAGACGACCGGGATTGGCCCTCCGGTTCGCGGACAAGGGGTTGACGCAGCGCGTCGCTCCACGGTTTCAGCGAAAGCATTCCATGCTGGCTGCGGGCCACCGCGTCGATGGTCATGGCACGCAATTCACGAACATTTCCAGGAAACGGATACGCTCCGAGAACCTGAATCGCCTCGGGCGGAATGGCGGGAGGGTGATCGCGTCCGGACACCCGCGCCGCCTCTTCGACAAAAGCGGCCAGGAGCAGAGGAAGGTCCTCCGACCGTTCGCGAAGCGGTGGCAGCCGTACCGAATGCGTCGCCAGACGATAATAAAGGTCGCGGCGAAACCGCCCCTCCTGAATCCGTTCCTGTAAATTCTGGTGGGTCGCGGTGACCACGGTGATGTCGGCGTTGCGATAGACATCCGATCCCAGGGGTTGGTATTTCCGCTCCTGCAACAGGCGCAGAAGCTTGACCTGATTGGATTCGGAAAGGTCACCGATTTCATCCAGGAAAAGGATTCCCCCCGCCGCCTTGGCCACCATCCCTTCGCGCATCCGGTCGGCGCCGGTGAAGGCCCCCTTGCGGTGCCCGAACAGGGTGTCGGAAAACATATGATCGTCCAGTCCCGCCACATTGACCGCCACGAAAGGCCGGTCCCCGCCACGAAGCCGATGAAAAGCCTGGGCCAGGAGTTCCTTTCCGGTCCCGGTTTCCCCGGTGATCAGCAGCGGCTCCCCCGTCAGGGCAGCGGCTTCCAGATACTTGAAGACCGCTTCCATCTTGCGACTGCGGGTCAGAATATCCGCGAAGGCTTCGGGATGGGTCAACCCCTCGCCCAGAAGATAATTCCCGAGGGTTGCCACCTGCAACCGCAGGGAGGTGTTTTCGTGCGCCTTGCGCACGGCGGCAAGAAAACGACTTTCCTCCAAAGGTTTGAGCAAAAATTCCACCGCTCCCGTTTTCATACAGGCGACCGCCGTCTCCAGGTCGTGGACCGCAGTGATGATGATGACGGGAATTTCCGGATGGCGTCGGTTGACCTGTTGCAGAATTTCCTGGCCCGACACATGCGGCATGCCCAGGTCCAACAACAATACCGCTGCCCCATGCCGTTCCAGGGCATCGATCACCGTGCGGCTGTCGCCAATGGTCACCACCCTGGAAAAACCGGCCCGCCGCAACAGCAGATCCATGCCATGCCGTATGTCCGCCTCATCATCGACCACCACGATCGGCGGCAATTCCTCTTTCGTCATTGGCCCTGCTCCTCTGATTCACGATCCTGACGAAAAGGGGCATCTCAGGCGCCACAACATTCGTCACGGATCAAAGCAGCGGGAAAAATCAGGGTCACCTTCGTTCCCTGACCCAACGAGGAGACGATGTCCATCCTTCCACCGTGTCGCTCCATGATCGTGCGGCAGATGGATACCCCGAGCCCCAACCCCCCTTCCTCGGTTCGGGTGGTGAAAAAAGGTTCGCCAATCCGATGCAGGTCTTCCGCCGCAATCCCTCTTCCCTCATCCACCACAACCACTGAAATCTCGGCACGCTCCGTATCGAACCGAGTCATGATCCGCACACCATGTTCCGGATCGGGCAAGGATTGCAGCGCGTTGACGACAACGTTGACCACCACCTGCTCCACCTGATGCAGATTTCCCTGAATCGGCGGCAGATCCCCCTCGGGGATCCAAACCAGTTTTCGCGTCCTTTTGGCAATAAAATCATGCAATAATGATACCGTTTTTTCAATAACGGCATCAAGATCCAACAATTGTTGCACCGGGTCGTGCCGAACCTGGGCCAATTGTTTCATGTTGGAAACGATGTTCTTGATCCGGCGGGCGTTGTCGGCGATGCTTCCGAGCAGCAGCGGCACCTTCTCCCTCATTTCGCTGAAGGGGAGCCCTCCCATGGAAAAATCACCATTCTCCTCGAAATAGGCGCCCAGAATGGGCATGGCATCGCGACAGGCCTCCTGCAACAGGGAGGCCCCAAGGACGACGGAATTGTTGGGATTGTTGACCTCGTGGGCGATTCCCACCGAAAGGGTCCCCAGGGTCGCCAGACGGGCGCTCTGAAGGGCCTGCCGGTGCAGGCGTTCCTGCTTCTCTTCATTCCTGATACGTTCGGTCATGTCGGTGACGATCCCCACCACCCCCTGGATTTCTCCATCCGCCAGACGCAGGGGAAAATGGCGCACATGAAACCAATGGGATTTTTCCGCCTGTCCCGGCAGGGACAGTTCCACCCGGTCCCGCTCCGCCGTCTCTCCCGCAAACGCGCGATGAATATCGTCCATGACCCCGTTTTCACGCAGAAAGGGAAAACAGTCGTCGGGTCTGTGTCCCAGAACAAGCGCCGCCGGAACACCGCTCAACCGCTCCATCGCCCGGTTCCAAACCCGATGCAACAAATCCCGGTCGAGAACGACCAGACCTTCACCGATGCTTTCGACGATGGTTCGATTGAAGATTTCCGATTCCTGCAATCGTTTTTTGTTCAAAATACGACCGGTGACATCCCGCAACAGAAAAATAAGCCACGTCACCGCTCCCTGAGAGTCCCGGACCGGGTCCAGGGTCCAGTCCCAATAAGTCACCCCCCACTCGGGATGATCGGGAAATTGGAACGGTTTGGCCTCTATGGAAAACGATTTGCCGGAACGGACGACGTCGCGGAAGATCGCCTCGTTTTCGGCATGGGGATAGAGTGCGAAATGGTTTTCCCCCACCATGGCGTCGGCATCACGACCGCACCATTGGGCATAAGTCTTGTTGACCCGGAGAAAATTGAATTCCCGGTCAAGAAAACAAATTCCTATATGTTGATTTTCGAACAGTTTTTCCAGAAGTTCACGGGAAAGCGCCAGACTCTCGTTGGCCCGGCGCAAGGCCTGGTCCTTGTGTTCCAGGGAGGACACGAGTTTTTCGACCCGGGTAACTTCCTTCAAGGATTGAACCTTGTGAAACAAATCCAGGGGACGGGAAAAGGTTTCCCGGACCGATGATAAAAGTCTAGTCAAAAACAAAATTAAAATCCTTGGGCAGTCCCAAGACCCCTTCATCTCTTTTGAATTGGTGAGGCAATCGATCAATAAAAATTAAAGTGGAAAAAAAAGAGTTATCGACGCTTGCCCGGGTCCCCTTCCAATCTTGGATCGTGCATTCCTCCGGGTGGTTTCAGTGTCCGGCGCCCACCCGAGCGGGTTTCAAGAAAACCATTATCATGGTAGAGTTTTTCAAGGATTTCGATCACCGTGTCATCGGGATCGAAAATTCGACGGGCCCAGGCGAACTCCCACAGTTTCCAGAACCGGCCACGGCAGTGCTCCCGATCCTGTTCATTGCCTCGTTGGCACAGGCAGGAGGCCTGGAGGTCCATGATGTCCTGCAACAATTCGGTGTTGCCGTCATCATCGCTGGCCAGCCGTTGCGCCTGGATGGCGTTGGGAAGACGGTTTTCCAGATCGAACAGGGATTGCTGCAATGCCCGCGACAAGGGTATGGCGAAGCGGCTGTTTTCGATGGCGGAAGTCTGCAAGGTGCAGGTGATGGCCTGGCGCGACCGGGGAAAAAAATCGGGACCCACCGCCCCCAACGCCTCGCGCAAGGGGTTGAAGGTCCCCCGGTCCGCCAGGTCCACCATTTGTTCCACCCCCGGATCGTCCAACGCCTCGCGATCCAGCATCGATTCCAACTGCCCCCGGGTCATGCGGTCATAGCGCAGGCTGCCATCGGCCCTGAGTATGATGGAAAGCAGTTTCCTGGCCTTTTCTTCTTCGTCGGACATTGTTCCTCGATCGGTTCGCCTTTTTGGAAAAAGTACCAAAAACCAGGGGTCAGACCATCTGCCGCGCCACCCGGATGGTCAGTTCCCCCAACAGATGGGCATAGCTGCCCAATTCATTGTCATACCAGCCGAAAATGGTCGCCTGGGTCACGGGAACCTCCAGGGTTCCCTCCCCGAGCGCCGCCAGTGCCTCGGGGGTCAATCCTTCGAGACGCCGTGGATCGATGGTGACAAATCCGGTCCGGGTGTGGGTCTCCCGGGCCTCGATGATCGCCGCCTTTCGTGGATGGCCGATGATGTCGGAAGAGACATTCTGCTCCTCGGAGTATTCCAGATAAGCGCCATAAGCCCCCGCGACGGCGCGACGGTAGACTTCGAGAATCTCCTCCCGATCGATCGGTCGCTCCTTGCGGTCCGATTGCAGGTTGACGTTGAGAACGATCAACGAACCGGTGGAAGTAGGAATCCGCACCGATTCGGCCATGAAACCGATGCGTCCCATCTCGGGAAGGACCAGACGCAGGGTATTGGCGGCCCCGGTTGTGGTGAGAATGATGTTGTTCATGACACCGCGGGTCTTGCGCAGATCGGTCGCCCCCGCCTTGGGGACCGAATCGAGGACCTTCTGACTTGGGGTCGCGGCATGGACCGTCACCATCGACGCCGACAGAATACCCCCGGCGCCAAAATGATCCAGCAGTGGTTTCATCATGAAGGCAAGACACGTCGTCGTGCAGGAAGCGCTCGAAATGATGTTGTGCCGCGCCGGATCGATTTCGGAATCGTTGATGCCGGTCACCACCGTCACGGCATCCCCGGGCATCGCCGTCCCCTTGTTCTTGATCTTGAAGGGAGCCGACAGGATCACCTTGGCCGCCCCCGCCTCCAGGTGTCCGCGCAGTGCCCCCCCCGAGGCCGTCGCCGGAGCGGTCGGATCCATGAAGACCCCGGTGCAGTCCACCACCAACTCCACCCCGTGCCGCCGCCATTGGACCGCTTGCGGATTGCGATGGCTGCGCAAAAATCGAACCACGACACCATCGATGGTGGCGGTTCCCGCCGCTTCGTCCATGTTCTCGATCACCCGGCCACCACCATAACCATGCAGCCAAGCCCCAAGATGGCCATAGGTGCTGTCTTTTTCGAGGGTCTGCAACAAATCTGGCAACCCGAGTCCGACCTCGCGGCCCACGTTGACGACAATTTCGGAAAAATGTTTCCTGGCGATCTGATTCCACAAGGACAGCTTTCCGATGCGTCCCATTCCATTGATGCCGATCTTCATCCGCGTTCTCCTTTGGGATTCCACCAACCGGTCTCTCCCCCGATCATCCCGATTGACCTCGGGGGAATCAAGGGTTTAACATTGGCGACTCGAAAAAATGTCAATACAACACATTCAATTCAAGAATAGCACATGTTTTCCACCCTCCCAACCGTCGTATCGTGGCATTGAGGAGAACAAGTCATGTTCAATGAGGTCACCTCCGGACGCCATTTCATGGGCCGGGTCAACCATGGCGAGGATCTTCTTGAAGCCCTCAACCGGGCCTGTCGCCAACATGACATCGGACTGGGGATGGTCAGTGCCATCGGCGCGGTCCAGAAGGGGGTTCTGGGCTATTACAACCAGGTGCAGCAGGTCTATCACACGATCCACCTTGATCGACCTCTGGAAATCGTTCACCTGTCGGGAAATATTTCCATGAAGGACAATCAACCGTTCGTCCACGCCCATGCCATTCTTTCGGACGCCTCGGGACAAACCTTTGGTGGTCATCTTTTTCCCGGCACCATCGTCTTTGCCTGCGAAACGATCATCCATGCCCTGGATGGAACGGCGCTCCAACGCCAACTGGATCCGACCACGGGGCTTCCTCTGTGGTCTCTTCCTTAAGAAAACAAAAATAAAAACCCTGGGGGAAATCCCCAAGACCCCTTTTTTCTTTCAATAGTTTATTTTTCAGAGGGGAACCAGCCCCAGTACAAGAGGCCCCTCGCGCCGTCCACGCCGATCGGGTCGCCACAACGAATCTCCCGCCCCGTCGCCAAACTTCGCGCCGAATCCCGTCCCACCACAAGATCCTCACACCCGACAACACACGTCCGGGCCAGCTTGGCGGCAACGATGGCGGCATGACAGGTCTGGCCACCACGACTGGTCAAAAGCCCCTGGGTCATGGAAACCTCGCGGATGTCCTCGGGAACGGTATCATGACGAATGAGGATCAACGGCTCATCGCCAAACTCGGCGCGCAACCGATGAATCTGATCCAGATTGAACACCGCCCGCCCACACAACGCCCCACCCGCAACGCCGATTCCCCGGGCGATTCTGCTTTCGCGAAGCTCCGGAGTGTCCTGAAAACGATGGTGGGCCGGAACACGGTTTTTCGCCGTGACCATGTCGCGGGTCTGCAATAGATACAAATCATCCGCCCGCGGACCCTCGAAGGTGAATTCCAATTCCTGGGGATTGAAACGGCGCTGGTAGATCAAATGGGTCGCCACATCATGCAACCGGCCATGGACCTCGGGAAAACACCGCTCCAGGGAAATTTCGGGATCCCGACCCTCGTAGTCGCATTGATCCAGGGAAATCGGTCGGGTGGTCACCAGACCGTTGACGACATCCTCCCCCTGATTGCCGGTGGTGTAGTCGCCCCACAACAACACCCGGTCAAGTTTTCGATGGGGATGGGCGGTAAACACCACTCCGGAACCCGCCTGACGGCCCAGGTTGCCAAACACCATCCGCTGAATCACCACCGCCGTCCCCCAGGCATCGGAAAGATCCATGATCCGACGATAGCTCCGACTCTTTTCCGACGACCAGGAATCGACCACCTGATCGATGGCGGTCTGAAGCTGTTCCATGGGGTCCTCGGGAATGACAATCCCTTGCCCCTTTGCCGCGGCAAGATAATCGAGGGCGAGGTCGCGGATCTGTTCATGACTGAACTCCTGTTTCCAGCGAATCCCCGCCCGGTCCTTATGGCGATGCATCAGGTCCGTGAAAATGGCCCGGTCCATGTCGCGGGTGGCACACCAGGATTGAACGAAGCGACGATAATTGTCCCAGGCGAAGAAAGGATTGCCGGTTTCCCCGGCCAGCGCCGCGACGACAGCCTGGTTGATGCCGACGTTGTGGATGGTCTGCATCATGCCGGGCATGGAGAACAAGGCGCCGCTGCGCACCGAAACCAACAACGGTCGGACAGGAGCGCCCAACACTCGCCCCGTCTGATTTTCGATGAGCCGCACATGCGCCCGCAAACGATCCATGAAATCCTTCCGCGCCGGAGGATAGGCACGGATCACCTCACGACAACGGAAGTATTCGGTCGTCAACACCGTTCCCGCCGGGATCGGCAGCCGATCCGCCGCCATGTCCAACAGGTTGAATCCCTTGGACCCCAAATGCAACAGGTCCATCGTCGGATGCCTGGGATCGGCGAGGGAATGAAACAACCGCCCCGGATGAAAATTCATGAGCTGGTTGAGCAACGGCAGCGACAGCCGTTCCTCCTGACGCCGCAGCAGATGCAACAGCCGGGTGATGAAGCGATCGAAGGATTGCAACCCAAACGTTTCCGCCACCAGATCGCGCAAAAAGGATTCGCTGATCCGTTCCATGCCGATGTCGGGATCGTCATCGAGCAGGGAATGATACTTTGGCAACAACGCCTCCCGGGGGATCATGGGGATGATCGTGGCCAGGGTATCACGATGATGGGTGGTGAAATAGGTGGCGACCAGGTCCTTGATCCCCTCGGCAAACCCCTGGAAGACATCGATGTATTGATGAAACGTGAATTCATTGAATTCAAGAAAACGTTCCAGAACGCCGTTGAGGTGGACAAGCCGCCGCGACGACACCCCATCCAGATCGAGGGCGCGCAGAAAAAAACGGATGATGGCATGGACCCGGAAGAAAGAAGATCGGGTGATGAATTCCTCCCTGATCTCGACCGCCAACGCTTCCAGTTCGACCGTGGCCAGGTTTTCCAGGCGAAAACCAAGCGACAGGGCATCGAATTTTTTTTCCGAGTACCGCCCATAGACGGAAGGTATGTCCACGGCAATATGCCGTTTTTGATAGATTTCCTCGTGCGGAATGAAGGTTTCGTCGCTCAGGATGATCCGGTTGAGCCTTTCCAGGACCGTGAGCAGGGTATCGAGTTTTTCGTCGCCCGCGATGGGTTCCCCCCGTTGTTGGGCATCGAGAAGACGATCGAGCGGTTCGAGACCGGGAATGCCATCGGCCATCGCCTGCCGCAGCGGTTCCCGAATGTTACGAAACCCGAGGTCGTATTTTTGTTCCAACAAATGATAGAGATGAATCACGAGCCAGACCCGTTGGCGTTCCCCGTCGCTGCCCGATTCAAGCGCCATGATGCGGCGTTCCGCCTCGGCGGTGGTCCAGGAAAAGGGATCCACCCCTTCCGCCGCCGCCTGGGCGAACAGCGCCTGCGTCACCCGATGCACCTCGTCGAACAGGGGACCGCCGGTGGTGAGTCCCTGAAAAACCGGATCGCTGACCAACCCTTCCAGATGACCCCGATCACCATCCTGCCAGTAGAGGAGAATTCCACGGGCCAGGGCGACGATCCTGTTGGTGCTTTCGACATGGCACTGTTTGCGCAGAAAATGGATCAACGCATCCTTGCGTTGATGCCGTTCGTCAAGTTGAGTCGAAACCTCGCGCAACAACCCCTCGGCGCCGATTTCGTTGTAGTAGACCGGCAGCAGGCGGCAAAACTGGCGCGCCAGGTTGTAGACAGGACGAATGCCGCTGTCGAGAAGGCGGGTCACTTCCCTTTGGAACAGATCGGTATCGCGAATCAAAACCCCGGTCAGTTTGAGATTGACGATCAGGGCGGAAAACAGGGTGGGACTCCAGGGGGGATTGCGGCGGATCAGGCCAAGCCAGACGCGAATGTTGTGCAGATGGTTGGGGTTGCAGATCGGTTGCCATTCGGCGCTGACGCCGGTGACCTGACGATACTGAAAACCGAATTCAACGGTCCGTTGCAGAAAAATCTCCACCAGACGGCTGTTGTCGCGGCGGAACACCTCTTCCCCCAGGATTTCGATGGACTGAAGGGCGGTGTGGGGATAAGAGGCGACGTGTTCCCGGAACAAATGAAAGGTTTCATCGAAGCGCTCCCGCAACTCCTCGAACCCCTGACGCATCCGGATCAGTTGCACCAGGGCCTGGTTGATGGAGCGCAACGCCTGTTCATGGACCAGGCGCAATCCATCGATGCGCATGATGTGGAAAAGAAAAACGAGTTTTTTCTTCAGGATCTCCCCGCGATCCTCCCCCGCCCGAGGTTTTGCTTCTCCTGCCTGGTCGATCCGTTCCGCCGCCCGATGATACATGTGGACGATTTCCATGTAGTCCGGAAGGGCGAGCAGCGCCGCCAGATTGTCCCTCCCTGCGGGAGCCGACTCCAGTTCCAGGAGACGGCTCTTCAAGACAAGCAGGGCCTCGGGAACGATCGCCGCCACCGCCTCCCGGGCCTCGGAGGCCCAGAGCGACGGATCGGGAAGGGCAAGCCAGTAATCGAAACTGGCGCCCAGGGAAGCCCGGGTGAACCCCTTGAGGCTGTCCCAGGGGATGATGTCTTCCGCCACCGCGGCACTTTTTTCGAGCAATGCCAGAAGGGCGCGCCGCAACGAAAACGGCGATTGCCCGAGAAGGCGCAGTTGGTCGCGCGAAAGATTCCCCAGTTCGGCGAAGATGTCGCGAAAGGCCTCGCCATGATCACGCAGGCGCTCCACGGGCATGAGGTCGATGGCCCGGGCGAGGACCGCCGAGAGCGCCTCCAGGGCCGGACGGGAAAGATCGGTTCGCACCCCTTCGGTGGACGCCTGCAAAAACAGCCGGCACAACAATCGAAGGCCCTCCGGACCCCGCTCGTGCCGCAGGTGGATCCCCATGTTCTTCAGGGCATACCCTCTCAGTTCCGGCAAAATCAGGGTCCAGTTGCGAAAGGGATGATTCAGTTCCGACAAAAGGCGGTCCAGGGATTCCTGAATGCCTCGATAGTGCGCAACGACCTCGCGCAAGATTTCGTGTTCCCTGGCGATGGTCACCGCCGATACCCGAGTCTGTTCCAGATTGGCCGAAAGGGCCTGGGAACGAATCACGGATCGGGAAAAGTCCGGTTCTGGTTCGGTCACTTTTTTTTCCTTCATTCTTTTTCGAGACACAACCACCACCATGGAACAAAATCGCCACCATGGAAAACGTCATCCCTTGATCAATCCCGTATCGGAGGAACCATAATTCATGGACCCGTCCGTCACATTGCAATATGCTTGGCATCGAGAATAATTGAAACGTCACTCCGTTGACAACAACCGCATCCAGCCCTCCACGATTTTCCCATGCCAAGAATTCGTGTCAGCGAAACCCTGCCCTTTTCCCCAAGGCAGATTTATGATCTCGTCGTGGATGTGGAACGGTATCCACAATTCCTGCCATGGTGCGTCAAGTCCAGAACCTGGGATCGGCAACCGCACCAGTTCATGGCGGAACTGACCATCTCCTTCAAGGGGCTCAGGGAAAGTTTCCAGACCCTGGATCTGGTGGTTCCCGAAAAAAAAGTCGAGATCAACCTGAAATCGGGACCGTTTCAATATCTGGTCAGCACCTGGCTCTTCACCCCCCAGGAGAAGGGGACGAAGGTTGACTTCTTCATTGATTTCAAATTCGACAGCCGCATGAAAGAAATGATCATGGGACCCGTTTTTTCTCAAGTATCCAAACAAATGATCGGCGCCTTCCGCAAACGGGCGCAGGACCTCTATGGACAGGGGGTCTGATCATGCCGCGGCGCAGTGTCACCATCGATCTTCCCTTTTCGGCGCGGCAGATGTTCGATCTGGTCGTGGACATGGACCGTTATCCCGAATTCATCCCCTGGCTCGTCAAATCGCGAAAGTTTGACATCACCGAGACAACATTCAAATCGGAAATGACCTTCGCCTTCAAGGGATTGCGCGAAACCTTCTTCACCCGCGACGAAATCGATCCCCCTCATCGCATCACCATCACCCATCTTTCGGGACCGTTTTCCCACCTTGAGAGCGAATGGCGCTTCACCGACCTGGCCACGGGCGGATCCAGGGTGGAATTCTTCATTGATTTCAAGTTCAGCAAAAAGCTGGTCGATCTGGCCATGGGGCCGGTCTTTGGCAAGGCCTCCTCCTCCATGGTCGAATCCTTCCGTAAACGGGCCGAACAGATTTATGGGGCCTGATTATTTTTTATAAAACGCAATCACTCATTCTTTTTCCATCGTCGAGGATGCCGTAATGAAAAAATTAACAATGATGCTTTTCTCTGTGCTGCCATCATTACTATTGTTGCCAATCGCATCAATGGCCGAACCGGTCGCCCGGATCGGCGACTGGACCCTCGACAAGGCAAAGGTGGATGCCATGCTCGCGGGACAGTTCCATGATCTGCGCATGGAGAAGATCGAGATGGAAGTCCTCGATCATCTCCTGGAACTCGATGCCAAGGCCAACAATCTTCCCAGGGATCAGGTCGAGGAGAAGATGGCAGCCAAGTTCCTCGTGACACTCACCGAGGATCAGGTCAAACAGTTCATGGAGGCCAACAAGGAACGGATTCCCGGCAACGATCCCGCCATCAAGGAAAAAGTCCGCACTTTTCTTGAAAATCAATCGCTCAAACAGGCCAAGATGAAATATCATGAAAGCCTGGTCGAGAAATACAAAGCGGAAATACTTCTGGAAGAGCCTCGTTATACCGTGACGGGTCCCGAGGATTTAAGCCGTGGCCCCGCCACGGCGCCGGTCACCATCATCGAATTTTCCGATTTCGAATGTCCCTATTGCCGCAAGGCCCAGGGGGTGTTGTCGCAATTGAAGGAAGCCTACGGCGACAAACTGCGTTTTGTCTTCCGTCATTTTCCGCTGCCGTTCCACAAACAGGCCCCAAAGGCGTCGGAGGCGTCGATGTGCGCCAACGAACAGGAAAAATTCTGGCCCTATCATGACGCCCTTTTCGTCGAATCCCAATCGCTGGCCGAAGACGCCCTCAAGGAACTGGCAAAGAAGTTGAGCCTGGACATGACAAAGTTTGAAGAATGCTTAAAGAGCGGTCGTCACGCCGCCCGGATCACCGCCGATTCCGCCTCCGGAAAGCAACTGGGAATCACCGGAACGCCGACCTTCTTCGTCAACGGCATCAAACTGGTCGGCGCCATACCGCTCAATACGTTCAAGGAAATCATCGATCAGGAAATCAAACCCGCCCCAGGTCCGGCTGCCGGGAAATGATCCCCTTGATTGCGACGGGTCCGGAATGGAGTTTTTGGCCGGACCCGTCCATGAAATTTGCTGGTCCGTCCTCTCCGGTCCGGACATCCCCCCCTGCAACCACATCAAGTCCCGAAAAACCATTCCGCCGCAATCCCTCGTAGAGGACAATGGCGACACTCATCGCCAGATTGAGGCTGCGACACCCCGGAACCATGGGAATGCGGAGCAATGCCGAACGGTGCTCCTCAATCATGGCCTCGGGAAGCCCCGCCCCTTCCGAACCGAACAATAAATGCTCCCCCGGAACATGGTCCCAGTCACCATGGTGCCGGGTCCCCCTGGTCGAAACCGCCACCCGCCCCCGGCCTGATTCAATGTCCGGAAAGGCCTGGCGATAATGGTCCCAGTCGCGCCAGCGGCTGACCTGGGCCAGATCGCGATAATCCATCCCCGCCCGCCGCAACCCCGGAGCATCGAGCCTGAATCCCAGGGGACCGATCAGGTGCAAATGGCTCCCGGTCGCGGCACACAGCCGGATGATGGTCCCGGTGTTGGGTGGAATTTCCGGCTGATAAAGCACCACATGAAACATCCCTTTTCCCCTGGTGAAGATTCACAACCTTTTCCGGATCAAAAAAATGCGTTTTTCGTGGATTTCTCAAGCGGAGGTGGGTTGACAAACCCCGCGCCAAACGGGAACATGACGCACTTCAAGACGACACGTTGGCATCGACCGGTCCTGCCCGGACGATCTTCCCGAACCCAATACGGCAACCCTCTTCACGAATACCCCTTGGAGGTCGAAATTGTCCATGGCTATCGAGGCAGAAGAAAACCGCCGGGATTTTCTCATCCTGGCCACAAGCGCCTTCGGGGTGGCGGGCGTCGCTGCCGCCGCCTGGCCGTTCATCCGCTCATGGAGTCCGTCGGCGGACGTTCTGGCGCAGGCGACGACCGAGGTTGACATCAGCGCCCTGCAACAGGGACAGATGATCACCATCCCCTGGCAAGGCAAGCCGGTCTTTGTCGTGCATCGCACCGCCGAAATGATCACCATGGCCCAGACAGGCGACAAGGAAAGCCTTCCCGACCCCGCCAAGGATGCCGATCGGGTAAAAAAACCGGAATACCTCGTCCTTCTGGCGGTCTGCACCCACCTGGGATGCGTGCCGCAACCGATCGGGACCGGAAACTTCGGCGGTTTCCTCTGTCCCTGCCACGGCTCCCACTACGATACTTCCGGACGCATCCGTCAGGGACCCGCGCCGCGAAATCTCGAGGTCCCGTACTATGACTTCAAAGATGAAAAAACTCTGGTCATTGGCAAGGCGATGGCCTGACCGCCGACCGTGTTGCATGTAACAGTCGTCCTGCCTCTCTAAGATAGGAGTGTTTGACGTGTCGAAAATCATGGAGTGGATAGACGCCCGTCTACCCGTAACCGAACTGATCAAAAGTCAGGCAACCGAGTATCCAACGCCGAAAAACCTCAACTACTGGTGGAACTTCGGCTCTCTGGCGCTCATGGTGCTCATCCTCATGATCGCCACCGGTTTGTTCCTGGCGATGCACTACAAGCCCGACGCCATCCTGGCCTTCAACTCGGTCGAACACATCATGCGCGATGTGAACTTCGGCTGGCTGTTGCGCTACATGCATGCCAACGGCGCCACCTTTTTCTTCATCGCGGTCTACATTCACATTCTCCGGGGGATGTACTATGGGTCCTACCGCGCCCCGCGGGAAATTCTCTGGTGGATCGGGATCGTCATTTTCTTCATGCTCATGGGGACCGCCTTCATGGGCTATGTCCTCCCCTGGGGCCAGATGTCCTATTGGGGCGCGGCGGTGATCACCAACCTGATGAGCGCCATTCCGGTGGTCGGGGAAGACCTGGTGGTCTGGATCTGGGGTGGTTTTTCGGTTGCCGATCCGACCCTCAACCGGTTTTTCGTGCTGCACTTTCTCCTGCCGCTGCTGGTGTTCGGCGTGGTGGTGGTTCATCTGTGGGCGCTGCACGCGGTCCATTCGAACAATCCGGTGGGGATCGACGTTCACGAGGGCAAGGATACCATCCCATTTCATCCCTACTTCACGATCAAGGATCTTTATGGGATGGGGGTGTTTCTCATCATCTACTGTTACTTTGTCTTCTTCGCCCCCAACGCCTTCCTTGAAGCGGACAACTATATTCCCGCCAATCCGATGCAAACGCCGGCGCACATCGTCCCTGAATGGTATTTTCTCCCCTTTTATGCCATTCTCCGTTCGATCGATTTTCTCGGCTCCTTCAGCAAGCTGGCGGGGGTGATCGCGATGGTGCTGTCGATTGCGATCCTGTTCATCCTGCCGTTTCTCGACCGCTCGCCGGTTCGTTCATTCCGTTACCGTCCTCTCAGCAAACAGTTGTTCTGGATTTTCGTCATCAACGCCTTCGTTCTGGGTTGGGTGGGGTACAATCCCGCGGACGCCAGTCTGTTTCACGGGGCCGTTCCGCTGATTCTCATCGGTCGGACCTGTACCGCCATCTATTTCAGCTACTTCATACTCCTGTGGCTCATTACCGCGTTGAAGATTGAAAAGCCCAGACCCGTGCCTAAAAGCCTGTGAGGAGAGGTGTCCGGATCATGAGACTCATCAAAACAATTCTGGCCGTTTGTCTTCTGGCGGCCATGGTACCCATGGCGCTCCATGCCTCTTCCGGCGCGCCCCAACCTCCCAGCCAGGACTGGTCCCATCATGGAATGTTCGGAAGTTACGACAAAGGGGCCGCCAAGCGCGGCGCCCAGGTTGCCGTGGAAATCTGCATGGGATGTCATTCCATCGGCCTGATCAAGTTCGATCAGTTGCGCAAGCTGGGTCTCACGGAAGATGAAGTCAAGAAACTGGCCGAAATCCAGGGTCGTTCCAAGCTCGACCGGATGAACGCCGCCATGGATGAAACTTCCGCCAAGGAATCTTTTGGCGTCATTCCGCCCGATCTGTCGCTGATCACCAAGGCTCGCAAGGGATATGAAGATTATGTGTTCGGTATCCTCACCGGTTACCTGAGCGACGAGGAGACCCAATTGGTGACCAAGACCATGGCCGATGGTGAAATCTCCGAGCAGGAGGCCATGGAACTGCAATCGGCCCTGTTGATCGACACCCACGACAAGGCCCAGGTCAAGGCCAAACTGGAACGCATCGCCAGTGGCAGTCCTTTCAATAAATATTTTCCGGGCAACTTCCTGGCCATGCCGCAGCCGATGACCGCCGGTCAGATCACCTATGCCGACGGTACCGAAAATTCCCTCAAGCAGTTGTCGCACGATGTCGTCGCCTTTCTCGCCTGGGCTGCCGAACCGACCATGGAAGAAAGAAAATCCCTGGGATTCTGGGTTCTGGGATACCTCTTCATCCTGACAGTCCTGCTGTATGCCATCAAGAAACGGATCTGGGCGAAGGTGCATTGACGGACCCTGGGGCTTTGCCCCAGATCCCACTGGGAAGGGGCCAGCCCCTTCCCAGACCCATCCACACTATTTTTTCTTGACAAATTTTTCGTAGATTCCCTCGATCGACTCAAAATCCATCACCGAAATCATTCCTGGCTCGATCCTCAGTTGACACACCTGGTTCAACATTGTCACCAGTTCGACAATGGCCAGGGAATCAAGCAACGAAGTCGAAACCATCCGATTCCAATCGGGATTGTCGTGCAACGGCGCATGATCCCGCACCTTTCTTTGCACCAGACGAAAAAAATGATCACGACTTCCATCCCACACGCTTTGTTCCGGGGGAGGATCGTTTTCTTCAAGATTGATCACGCCAAAGTTTTGTTCCAGCAACCTCAAGGGGACATCGATCCACTCCGGATCCAGATGCGTGCCATCACCAAGACGTTCCGGGGGAATCATTCCCTCTTCATTCAGAAGGGGGGTACAGACATCGATAAAATGGATGACCAATTCGGCACACATCGATTGCATCGCCGCATAAAACCGCTGCTGATGGCGATACCGTTCCCGGACCGAACCACAAACAGGCCATTGCCGGTCGCCATTGTCCCGGTCAAGCGGGGCCGTGGGAATTCCGGTCATGTAGGCGAGGCGTCCCGGCCACAATTTTCGCAATACCAGAAAAAATTCACGATAGGCATCGACCGCCTGGCGGATCCGCATTTCCGGATCGGGACTCCTGGGAAACAGGGTGCGGCATTCCGGTTCTCCCGCCTGAATGACCAGGGGGTCGCGGTCCTTCATGTGGGTGACGAGTTCGGAAAAAAAGGGGATGGTCTTTTTCCAGTTTTCCGACCACAGGAGACCGACCCAATAGGCATGAATCCCCTTGAAACGGTTGTGGTGCGAGGTAGCGCTGGTCCAGAAGATGCGAACATGGCTGTCACCACACAGATGAATGGCATCCTGCATCCCTTTCAGATAACGTTGCAGATTGTTTTCCCGGGCCATTTTTCCACTGGATGTTTTTCTGAGCCATCCCCGCGGCACCATGGCGACGCGAACGGGAACGTCGCAGAGAAGGTTCAGTCGGGTTTGCAGGTCCTGGCCTATCCGAACTCTTTGTCCAAATGGCAGATGTTCTTCGGGTTCGACCAGGGCATAAGTGTTTTGGGTATCCAGTTCGGGATCCACGGCGCCGACGACCGCCACCCGACCGGGATGAACGGCGGGATGGGCATCGATCACCGCCTCCACATCCTGTGGATGGATGTTTTTGCCATTCTGGATGATCAAATCCTTGATGCGACCGCAGAGGAACAGCCGACCTCCATGAAGAAATCCCAGGTCCCCTGTCGGAAACCATCCATCGATGGCCCGCGGTGGCGATTGGTAATACCCGGTCACGGTACACGGACCCCGCAACCAGATTTCCCCGACCACTTCCCGCGATGGCGACTCGATGCGCACCTCCACCCCGGCCAAGGGAAAACCACAACCGATCACCACCCGTCCTCCAGCCATGTCACGGATTTCGCCATCCAGGGCCTGCCCCCGTCCCCAGGGATGGACCCGATTGCGACGCAAGGAGGCGGCATCGACGTTCAGGCAAAAGGGTGGTTTGCCGATTTCCTCCTGCGTGGCGGCAAACACATGTTCCGCCAGGGCATAACACACCGACAACTGATCCGCTCGAACGCCATGGGTCGTCATGAATCGTTGAAACGCGGCCAGGGAAACCGGTTCGGAACAGTTGATGAAGGCCCGGACATGCTCCAGGCGTCTGGGATGGGGATTCTTGCACAAAAAGGAAAAGGCAAAATTGGGCAACCAGGTAAGGGTGCCGCGATAACGCTCCATCATTTCGAGAAGAAGACCCGGAGATGCCGCCCATTGAAAAGGATCCAGATAATAGACCGGCGTTGCCGTCAGGAGTGGCAACAGAAAGGTCGCCACCAGACCCATGTCATGATAGAGGGGCAACCAACTGACGATGCGGTCGGTTTCGGGATCCAGACAGAGCGCCTGGCGATAGCCATCAAGCTGGGCGATCAACAGTTCCTCGCGAATGGCCACCGCCTTCTGAAGACCGGTCGTTCCCGAGGAACATTGCAAAAAGAGTTCACCCCCTTCCGGTGGTCCACGCCATCCGGGAAAATGTGTTGGATCGAGGACCGTATCGTCTTCAAGCCGATTCAATGTGGTCCCGGTCAACACTTCCGGACAAATGGGACGATCCTCCTCTTCGCCGATGAAGGTTGCGCTGCCGAACCGATCCCGGTAATTGACCAGTTTTTCACCATAGGCCTCGGGTGTCGTCTTGTGATTGGGATAGGAGATGAATGCCGGCAACCGTCCGGCGAGGATCGCCCCGAACCAGGCGGCCATCATCATGGGGGTCGTGTGCCCGAAGATCATGATGACCCGATCGGGGGTTTCATGAATGCGGCTGGCCCAGGTAACGGTCAAACGATAAAATTCGCTCCGGTCGCAACCACGCATGGCCACGGGATCCTCGCCAAACCGGGGATCGTGGACAAAAAGCAGGGACCCGGAACGCTCCCGCAAACTTGAGATGAATCGGGCAATGAGCGACATGTGATTCCAAGGTGTTCCGGAGGGGGAGGAATTCTCCCCCCTCGGACCGACGGACATGGTATTTACTGAATGGTTTGAAGTGTCATGCCCAGCGCCTCTTTGTAGAGGTGCAGAATGGCATCCTCTTCGTCGATCTCTCCAGGATCCTTTTTGCGCAATTTGATGATTTCCCGCATGACCTTGGGATCGAACCCGTTTCCTTTGGCCTCCTGGTAGAGATCACGAATGTCCTGCCCCAATTCCGCCTTTTCCTCCTCCAACCGTTCGATTCGTTCGATATAAAGGCGCAACTCCTCGCCGGGAATCGAGGTATTTTCCACTGCGGCGACCGCCGATCCATGAACATGTTGCATTTCCGACATTTCCTCCTCCACCAGGCTGCATGATGCGCGTGACAGGTATCCAATTTTTGACGATTGACCGACATCTCGGAGAATTCATCGGCCAACAGCCGTTAAATGCAATAACGGTGCCTGATCTCCGAGAGAATCATTGACATTAAATGATGCGTATCAATACATTCTAGAATTGTCGTTCGTGAACCCACGAACCACCCCCCCATTCAAACAACGTTTCCAAAATGGATCTTCCCCGTGCTGGCAAAACCACAACCCCGCGCCAAGTCCGGTCGATTCCGGGCCATGATTTATCTTTAATTGAGAAAACAACACGATAAACAGGATTCATGGCCTCGGGCCGTCCCTTCGCGTCCAACCGTGCATCGACCGGTCCGCCATGGATCGAAGCCAACTCGGGAAGATCCAGCGTCGTGGATTCAGCTTTGCCAATGGAAACAAGACGCAGGGCAAGCGAAGGAAAGGCGTTTGCCGGAAAATAAAATCGCCCTTCTTTTCCAAGGGCGACCTCCCGAAGGTTCTCCTCTTTGGCATATCCCAGGATTTGCCATTCGTTGCCCGCCAAGGTCAGCAATGGGAGAACGGTTCCAACCCATTCGCCAACATGAAGCGGATCGGCAAGCCACACCACCCGTCCCGTTTCGGGGGCGATCACGGACAGTCGATCTTTTTTTCTCTTGAGTCCCGACCAGACAACCTCTTCTCTTCCCTTCTGTTGCAAAAGGTTTGCTCTGAGTTCCAGATTTCCGACCGCCACCAGACTCCATTCCAGACGTCGTTGCAGCACCTCCATTCTTTTCCGGCTCGACAACAGTTCCAGGTCCAATGCCGGCACGCCAAGGCGAAGCATTTCCTCGCCCCGTTGCACCACCCTGCCCAGGGAAACCCCGAGGTTCTCGATAATTCCTTCCTGCGGTGCGTAGACCGGACGCAGGATTTCAGGACGTATCACGGCGCCGATCTCGACCGAGGCGGGCCAGGGAACGAGCAACACAACCACCACCGCCATCAACCATCCCAACAACCGTCCCGCGACGCGCCCTCCACCCGGATCGGCCATCAAATCACCCCACACCCCCAGTTCCCGCGCCACGGGACGAAGAACGAACCAGCCCAATTCGACAACGAGCAGGACCAGACCCAGAAGTTTGAAAAAAAGGTGATACACCAGCAGGGCAATGGAGACGAACAGCAGCAGACGATAGCACCAGGTTGCCCAGGCAAAGGCGATCAGGAAACGGCGCCGCCCCACCGGCCACGGTTCCGGGGGTGGCATTGAAACCCCAAGGACGAGCCGACGCAACCACCAACACCCCATGGCAAAGGCACGATCATGCAGGTTGGGGATGTCCATGACGTCGCTCAAGAGAAAATAACCGTCAAAACGCATGAAGGGATTTGAATTGATGGCCAAAGTCATGATCCACGTCGATCCCGCCAACAAGAACAAGGCCTCCCGCACCGGACCGTCCGGCGACAAATTCCACAAGGCGGTCGCCCAGATGGCCAAACTCAACTCCGCCTTCATCCCTGCCGCGGCAATTTTCAGACGTTGCCGCCGTGAGGAAATTTTCCATGCTTCGCTCAATTCGGTGTAGAACACCGGCCACATCACCATGAAGGCAACCCCCATCGATGGGACATGAATGCCCAATCGTTTCGCCGCCAGGGCATGTCCCAATTCATGGACCCCCTTGGCCAGAAGCAGCGCCACCGCCAACAGCATGGCGCCCTCGGGTCCATACACCCGTGGAATCGTATCGATAAAACGATCCCAATGATGCATGGTCATGAACCAACCCCACAGCAACATGACCCCCTGAACAACCAAGAACCAGCGCGAAAACAAAAAATCGACCCCAGGGAGAATCCGCCCCAGAAACGGATCGGGGTCGATCAATGGAATCCGAAAGAAAAGATAGTGTCCCAGAAACGACCGCCACCATGGCGTCCGACGGGCCGGATTCGATTCCAGCCCCTGAAGGGACAGCAGTTGATGATCCCTGAGAAAAATGAACAAATCGTAAATTTCCCGGCGTGAAAATCGGGATCCTGTCCGTTTGTCCTCGATGGCGTTCCAAAGCGCCTCAAGGGTGATGCCCCCCTTCCAATGATTCATCATGTGCAGTTGTCGCGGACCAATGCGAAAAAATCGATGGCGGACGGGATCATGGATGATCCAGGTCGGAGTACCATCCAAAGAATCGATCGGACCCGGCACAATGGCCAGGTCTTCCCTCAGGGCCGGAAGGGGACGATGCTTGAATTTCATGGACCGGTCCACCCCCTCCCTGGTTCATCCCTCTTCCTGGAATCTTGAGGGGGAGATACCTGGGCCGTTACAAAATGCCTTTTGCCAATCCGCCCCGTTCGTCGTAACATTCCCATCCTGGTAACCTTGCCATGATTCACACTTGATATTCACGGTACACAATGAACATAAAGTCCGATATCCGTGTCACGCTGGCCGGGGTGCCACTGGCCTCTCCCATCGTTCTTCTTTCCGGCTGTGTCGGATTTTGTGAGGACCTGGCCCGTCTTGAAGGTTTTGATTTCTCCCCCATTGGCGCCGTATTCCTCAAAGGAACCACCCTCGAGCCCCGGCAAGGCAACCCACCCCCCCGGGTCGTCGAAACCCGTGGCGGAATGTTGAATGCCATCGGCCTGCAAAACCCCGGCGCACGACAGGTCGTTCAGGAAATCCTCCCCGCCATCCGCCACCTTCCAACCCGCCTGTTCGCCAATATCGCCGGGTCCACCATCGAAGAATATGGCGAAGTGGCCCGCATCTTCGATGACAGCCCCATTGATGGCATCGAAATCAATATATCCTGTCCCAACGTCAAGAAAGGTGGCGCCGCCTTCGGTTCCGATCCCATAATTGCCGCACGGGTCGTGGAAACGGTCAAACGCGCCACAACCAAACCAGTCATCACCAAACTATCCCCCAACGTCACCGACATCACCCTTCTGGCCCGGGCCGTCATCGACGCCGGCACCGATGCCATCTCCGCCATCAACACCTTGATGGGAATGGCCATCGACCTGGAAAAACGACGTCCCGTCCTCGGCAACGGTCAGGGAGGACTGTCGGGACCCGCCATCAAACCGGTCGCCCTGCTTCAGGTCTGGCGCATTTCGCAAATCGCCACCCCCCGGGGTATTCCAATCATCGGTCAGGGGGGAATCGCCTCCGCCCGCGATGCCATGGAGTTCATCCTCGCCGGCGCCACCGCCATCGGCCTGGGTACCGCCCTGTTCCGAAATCCCATGATGGCTGGAACGTTGTTGACGGAAATGACCTCCTGGCTGCACCGGTTTGGCGCAAAATCCTTCCATGAACTCATGGGAACGCTCGACACAACATCTGGATAAGAAATATAATTAACAATATAAATAATAGTCAGCACGAAGGAATCCATATGCATGTCATATTGGCGCAGCCAAGAGGTTTTTGTGCCGGGGTGGAACGGGCCATCGCCATCGTCGAAAAAGCCCTCGAAGTCTACGGCGCCCCTCTCTATGTCCGGCATGAAATCGTCCATAACCGTTGGGTCGTCGATTCCCTGAAAAGAAAGGGGGCCGTGTTCGTGGACGAACTGATCCACGTCCCCGATGGCGCCACGGTCATTTTTTCCGCTCATGGCGTCTCCAAGGCGGTCGCCGCCGAAGGACAACGCCGTCCCTTGCGGGTATTGGACGCAACCTGCCCTCTGGTCGAAAAAGTTCACCGGCAAGCGGTCCGCCTGAACAATGACGGTTACCGCGTCATCCTCATCGGGCACCCCGGCCATCCCGAGGTCGAAGGAACCGTCGGACAACTTCCTCCCGGAAGCATGGAGGTGATCCGCGACGAGGATGCCGTATCCTCCCTGCCCGAAGATGACCATGAAAAAGTGGCCTACATCACCCAAACCACCTTGTCCCTGGATGAAACCGTCAAGGTAGTCGATCGCCTTCGCGACCGCTTTCCCTCCATTCGTTCCCCTGGCCGGGAAGACATCTGCTATGCCACCCAGAACCGACAGAATGCCGTCAAGGCCCTGGCCCGGCGTTGTGACCTGATCCTGGTATTGGGCGCACCAAACAGCAGTAATTCCAACAGACTGCGTGAAGTTGCCGAACGCGAGGGAACCAAAGCCCATCTGATCGAATCGGCGGACGATGTCCAAATGGCATGGCTCGACGGCGTCACAACCCTTGGAATCACCGCCGGAGCCTCCGCCCCCGAAATCCTGGTCGAAGGATTGCTGAACCATTTGGGCATCGACGATCGAATGGTTGAAATTCTCTCGGTCAGCGAAGAAAATCTGGTCTTTCCCCTGCCACGAGAATTGATGCAATCGACCAATAGCAGGTGACAGAATGATGATGACAACCTCGCAAAAACCGCAAAACAGCCTCATCGAGCGAATTTCCAGCCGCCTGGATCACCGCGAACCCGCCATGCTCAGGTTTGGAAAAGAACGTTTTCCCGTTGAACTCCAGGATATTGGTGTCGCAGGCTTTGGACTCGATGCCCTGGTTGGCCTGGACATTGATGACCTGGTGGAATTGGAGGTTTCCAGTGACGGCGGCATGGATATCTATCGATGCAAGGTCGTCTTCTGCCGTCGCAAGGGACACATTTTCCGCATCGGATTGGAAATCATCGAACAAGAACCCGATCTTGTTTTTCTGACCCATGAGGGTGAAGAATACACGCAACTCGAAACTCTTTGATCTTTTCTTCTCTTGATAAAAAAAAGAGCGCACCAAGGTGCGCTCTTTTTTCATCAACAACGAATACGACCAACCTACCGGGCGGAAAAGGTACCCTTGACCCGTGAAAAGTTGGAAACATTGCTCGCAGGACCGATACCGGTGAAGGTGGGTCCGGACAGATCGACCGAATAATAATAGTTGCCCACCGCGCTCGTGCCGTTGAGCGATTGGGCCAGGATGGAATTGCCGTGGGTCGAGGCAATGTTGAACAACTGGGCAATCCGCACTTTGAGATCGGCACTGAGACTCGACTGGTTGGACCCCGAGGAAGTCACCAACAGATTGGAAACGGCGGCATTAGACAAGGTGGCACTGCCAGCCGAAGTCGCCGCCCGGGTATAGTAACTCACCGAAGCGGAAGAGGGACTCGTCAAGGTCAACGTCGTCCCATTGCTGCTGTAAGGAAGGCTGAAGGTCGCGGAAATTTTCCGTTCTCCCGATGTCCTTTCGCCATCGCTGCCATCCAGAAGGGTCATGGTCACCCCCAAAGACCCACTCCCCGAAGGAATGTTGCTCAAAGTAAAGTTCAACACCGGCGGGGTGGCGGAAGAAGAGGTGGTGGAACTGGCCAGAAGAGACAGATTGGACGCGCTGACCGACACCGAAGAGGGCAACGAAACGATCAGCTCCCCACCAGAGATGGAAGGGGTGGCAGGAGTCAGGGTCGTCGCGGTGTTGCTGGGGTAATCGGTCAAGGTGATGGAGTTGAGCGGTACCCAGAAGGCAGAGGTCGATGCGGAAGGAGAAGCGGAAGCAGAGGCCGAAGCAGAGGCCCTTGCCGCAGCCGAGGCGGAAGCGACCGCCGCAGCGGAAACCGCCGCACTGACAAAGATTGCGTTTGCATGAGCAACATTGCCTGAATAGGAGGCGACCTTGGTGGAATCAGTAAGATTGGCCGCCAGGGTACTGTTGACCATCAACGGACGGGCACCGACCGCCATCGTCGTCGAAAGTTGATTGGAAATTCCAAGATCGGCCAAGCTGCTGACACCGAGAACGGCCATCGCAGTGGTCTGGGCAAGCTGCCATTGAGTGACCGCGATACCGCTTGGTTTGACGTTGTCGAAGGTGGCGGTAGCGCCGGAATGGACCCCGGTGACCGACGATTTGATCGCGTTGAGCGCGGAACGCTGCGTACCGGTGGTATCGGTGATTTTCAGACCCCCCGAGGAAAATACCTCGTTGAGGACAAAAAGTGCGTTGCTCTGGACAAACGAACGAACGTTGGCCATGTCGAAACCGGTGATCCCGGAGGAAACCGTGGCAGTGCTGCCGTCCGCCTTCCTCATGTTTCCATCGAGAGAATCATCGGAAAGGTCCTGACCAAGAGACATGAACAGCTTGCCAATGTTGCTGCTGCTGACACTGCCAGCGGTACTGGCGGTACGACGGACGGTTTCGGACAGGGCTTCACTGGCCTGGATGAAAGTCGCCAGATTGGACGCCCCCAGATTGGCGGTGATGGGATTGAAATCATCGGTGGAAGTACCGTCGGTATTGGAATCAACCCCGAAACCGAAAACAGATAGAACCGCGGTCGCCTTGGTCTTGAGTTGGGTCGAGATGTTGCTGGTAGTGATTTGAGCCTCGGCCAGGTTGCCCTTGTCGCCGACGAGGGCATAGTAGATGAGGGTGGAGAATGGCGAAATGTTGGCGACGCTCTGGCTGGTCGTGCCGATGATGGAACGCATGTTGGTCTGGGGCATCGTACCGCCGGTGTTGCTATGCACCGAGTCGGTGCCGCCCGAAAGATCGATGGCCAGAGGTGGCGTGCAGGAGCCGATATTCAGGGTGAACTGGGCATTGGAATTGGTGGTGGTCGCAGCAGCCGAACATTCGGTGCCATTGGCATTATACACCTTGATGGAGGCGCTCGACACCGGCCCTTCGATCGCGGTTCCACCGACCGTGATGGAACTCGTCGTCGTGGTGGCGCTGGTCGAACTGGTGGCGGAAAGGGCGGCACTGACGTTGCCCGAGTAGGTCGCGACCTTCGAGGAGTCAGCCACGGAGGATGCCAAAGTCGAATTCACCGCCTTGGAACCGCGGGAACTGATCGTCTGAGTCGTGGTCAATTCCGTGGAAATACCCAGGTCCGAAAGCGCGGAGACCCCCAGAAGGGCAATCGCGGTCTTTTTGGCGTCGGACCATTGGGAAACCACGGTGGAACTCGGCTTGACGCTGTCGTAACTGGTCGTCGCCGTGCCGCTGACACCGGCAACGGCGGTCTTCAGGGCCGACAGAGCGCTGGTCTGAGACCCGGTCTGATCGGTGATGTTGAGGCCGGTGGTGGAAAAGATTTCGTTGAGGACGAAAAGGGCATTGGAGCGGGCATAGGCGCGGACACTGGACGTGTCGAAGCCGGTAATGCCGGAAGAAACGGTGGTGGAGGTCCCATCCGTTTTCTTCATGTTGCCGTCAAGGGTATCGTCGGAAAGATCCTGGCCCAGGGTCTTGAGAATGGCGGTGATGTTGGTGGAACTGACACCACCGGCCGCCTTGGCGGTACGACGGACGGTTTCGGAAAGGGCTTCGCTGGCCTGAACGAACGTGGCGATGTTGGCGTTACCCAAAGAGGCGCTGACCGGATTGAAGCCGCTGCTCGTCGAACCGTCGGTGCCGGAATCGATGCCAAAGCCGAAGGCGCTGATTACCGAAGCCGCCTGCGACGTAATGGCGCTGGAGGTGTTGGTCGTCGTCAGACCGGCGTCGGTCAGGTTGGTTTTGTCCTTGAGAAGGGCATGATAGATCAGGGTCGAGAACGGCGAAATGTTGGCCTTGGAGGAAGCGCTGCTGGCGACGATGGAGCGCATGATGGCGGTGGGAACCGTCACCCCAGCGGAGGAGTGCAATGTATCGGTTCCGCCCGAAAGTTCCAGCACCAGAGGATAGGTGCAAGAACTGCCGTAGACCGTGAAGGTTGCATCGGAGTTGGTTGTGACCGCCGCCGCGGAACACTGCGTCCCTCCCGCGTTGTACACCTTGATCGAGCCGTTTTTAACCGGGCCATCGACCGCAAGCCCCCCCACTCCAGTAGCGGAACTGCCGCCACCGCCGCCGCAAGCGGCGACGCCAAGAGTGAACAGGGCGGACAGGGCCAGAATACTCGTGCTTTTGATCATAATGTAGGTTCCCCAGTGCTGATTAAAGTGAAAAAAGTCAGGTCGCGGACAAACACAAGGCTTCCCCATGGCCAAGCGAAGATACGAACCATTCACCCACTGTCACCCAGGTCGATCAGGTGGCCCGCGGCAACGTTTCAAATCGGTGTTGGGACAAAAACGAAATACCGGATCGTATCCGGCATCCGGCTCGTGGAAAAATCGCCTGATGCCCCGAAGCGGGCCCGGAACAAGGTAGCACCCCTCCTAAAATAACACCATGCTTACGTGATCCTAGTGGATCGATCCAATTCTGTCCAGAACTTTTCCTGAATCGGTCAAGAATCATGGCCCCAACGGCTCTGCTCCAAACGTATTCGAAGAAAATTCCCTTGATGAAGGTCGTATTTTTTATTAATTTCGATGCGAATATCTTCGTGTTTCGTTCCGGGAAACCCCGACGCCGTCAATTCGGTCAGGTTTCCTCATACGAATCTCGATTCGACCCATCGGCAGGGACACATTGCCATCATGCCAACCCGAACCGCGCCCACTGCGTACCGTTTGCCGGCATCCCTGTTCCGAACCGCGACACGGGTCATCGGGGTGGCGCTGCCGTTGCTTTCGGGATGCGCCACCGTTCCCGCCAACATTGATCATGCCTGCATCCTTCTGGACGATCGCGAGGATTGGTTCGAAAGCCTGAGGGCGACCGAGAAAAAGTGGGGCATCCCCATGCACGTCCAATTGGCCATCATCCACCAGGAATCGAAATTCCGCCCGGATGCCCGTCCCCCGCGAAAACGATGGCTCGGTTTCATACCAGGCCCGAGAATTTCGAGCGCCTTCGGCTATGCCCAGGCCCTGGACGGAACCTGGGACTGGTACAAGACGAAGACCGGAAATTCCGGCGCCGACCGCGATGATTTCGAAGATGCCGTCGATTTTATCGGATGGTATGCCGACATCAGCCACAAAACCCTGGGACTGTCCATGGATGACGCCAGAACACACTATCTGGCCTACCATGAAGGCCACGGCGGCTACAAGAACAAAACCCACCTGGCCAAGAAATGGCTCCTTGATGTCGCCGACAAGGTTGCCCGACGGGCGCGCGAATACAAAAGCCAGTTGCAAAAGTGCCGTCAATCCTTCGAGCACCGCTCCTCCCCGTCCCTTTTTTAAGAGTTTTCTTATCCTCTGCCTCCTTGCCCCATCCCCGGCCCTGTCCAGTGATACGGCTCATTTTAAAATTTGTTTGGACGGTAACGAAACGGACTGGTGCAAAGTCCATGGTTGCGTGTAGTATGGTTTCGGTGAATAGGACCTGCCGATCCATTGAATACTGGATGGTCGTCAGGTCAAGACTTGTTCGAGGGGGGCGCCGTGGACAAGGTTTTCGTTGGCAATCTGCCGTTCGAGGCTACCGAGGTGGAATTGCACCATTTTTTTTCCACCGGCCTGGTCGTCGGCGTCGTCAAGGTTGTGCGTGACCGGGAAACGGGTCGGTCGCGTGGATTCGCCTTCGTGGAGGTCGAAGACCCTGAAAAGATGATCATACTGTTCAACGGTCGCCAACTCGATGGCCGTGTACTCAAGGTGGACCGCGCCCGGGAGCGTCCCGACCGGACCCAGGGGCCCAACCGAGGCGTCGGCGCCCGCCTTTTCCGCCGGGCCCGCGTGCATGCCTCCATCGATGGCGATCCATGAAAGGAAACCGAATTGACTCTTGGAAAAGAATGATTGATTATTCAGATGATTGAAATGTAACAGGCGGTCGCACAAACATAACCATAAAAAGCCGACCCATGCCATCGATATGATGGTTGTTCACGATCAACTGCTGCTATTGCATTACGCTGTGACATCAAAGCGTTTGGGGGGAGGGCGATAGGGCTACCGGATGGTTCAGGTAACTCCAATGCACTCCATGAAAAATAATTTGCAAAAAGTCGATCTCAATCTGCTGGTGGCCTTCGACGTCCTCATGACCGAACGCAGCGTCACCCAGGCAGGTCGGGTTCTGGGGATCACTCAAGCGGCCATGAGCAACACGCTCAAACGGTTGCGGCAGACTTTCAACGATCCTCTGTTCATCAAACTCGGCCATTCCATGGCCCCGACCGCTTTGGCGCTCAAGCTGTCCGAACCCATCACCAAAGCCCTCGACCATGCCCAATCGATTCTGAAGAGGGAACATTTCGATCCCGGCTCGGCCAATCGCCTTTTTCGAATCGCGATTTCGGAATGTATTTCCGCGCCGCTGCTGCCCATCCTTCTCCAGACGCTGCGCCGGGTCGCCCCCGGCGTCCACCTGGAGATTCTCGAACCGGGTGGCCGGGAACAAACGCGCATTCTCGACCGTGGCGAGGCAGACCTGTTGATCACCTGGTTTCAATGGGTCACCGCGGGCAAAGTACATCTTCATCGACTGTTCGATCTTGATTTTGTCTGCATCGCCCGTCCCGGAAACCCCCACGCCCCGGAACATCTGTCGCTGGATGGTTTTCTCGCCGCGGAACACGTTCAATATCTTCCCCCGGATCTGACCACCACGCCGGTAGACGAGGCATTGAAACAACTGGGGCATTCCAGAAAGATTGTCTGCAACCTGAACAGCGCCAGCATCCTGCCACATCTGATCGCCAGCACCGATTTTCTTTCGGTCCTCCCCGACCACCACGCCCGTTTCCTCGCCTCCGGAATGAACCTGACGGTCCACCCCCTTCCTTTCAAGGTCATGCCTCTGCGCATCGCCATGGCCTGGCATTCCCGGACCGATGAAAGCCTGCCGGATCGCTGGATGCGCCAAACCATCATCGATCTGTTCGATTCGTCGCAGGCCGGGCCGGGCTGACCGTGGAAAAACGGACTTTTGCCTGGATCCATTGGAAGGGGAGGAAGACGAAAGGTCGGGCCGACAGAACACAAGCTCAGAGGGGGGGGGAGGCCTGTGTCCCGCCGGCCCGGTGATGAAAAGCCGAAGCTTTTCATCGTCCATCATGTACCGGATGCAGTTTCAAACGCGGCGAACTTCTTAACGAGCAGCAAGGAGTGTATATAAAAAAAAGGCCGAAAGCAAATTTTTTCTTTGAATATGTTATATTTGGTAATGGAGATCGATCGTGAGAACGGAACTGCAACAATTCGATTTAAACCTTCTGTTGGCGTTTGAAACTCTTTTTATCGAACGAGGGGTCACCCGGGCGGGAAATATACTGGGGATCACCCAGGCGGCGATGAGCAATACCCTGAGGCGTCTTCGGACCATCTTCAACGATCCCCTCTTCATCAAAGATGGTAACCGGATGGAACCGACGGCGCTGGCGCTGGAATTATCAGGTCCGATCCAGGCGGCACTGCGGGAGATGCGTCAGATTCTGGAGGTGGAACACTTCGACCCGCTGACCGCGCGCTCCATGTTCCGCCTGGGAGCGGTCGATTATGCCGCCGCGGTGTTTCTTCCGGCACTGCTGCAACGCCTTCAGAACGAAGCGCCGCATGTCACCATCGAACTGGTGGATATCGGAGGAGAGGAGGAAGGGCGATTTCTCGAATCGGGAGAGGTCGATCTCATTCTCAGCCGTTTCCAGGACATCATGCATCAGGAATCTTTGAAACGGCTGTATGACATGCATTATGTCTGCCTGCATCGGGTCGGACATCCCCTTGTTCGGGAAGGGTCCTTGAGCCTGGAAGATTTTCTCGCGGCGGGTCATGTCCATTATTACCCCAAGGGGATGATCACGACGGTCGTCGATGAAGCGCTGGCGCAGATGGGAACATCACGACGCATCGTTTCGCGGATGTTCTCGCTGAGCCTGGTGCCGTTCATCGTCGAAAATTCGGACCTTCTGGCCATTGTTCCGGACGGAGTGGCCCGATATCTGGCCCGTTCCCTGAACCTTGCCCAAGTCCCGATCCCCTTTGCCACACCACCCCTGCGGATGGCGATCGCCTGGCATCGGCGGACCGAAAGCAGTATCCAACACGTCTGGTTGCGGCAACAGGTCCTGGCCGCTCTCGACGGGACGGTCGCATGAAATAACCCATGAATGACTGCGGAATTCTTTCAGGTTGCATATGAATTCCAATAAGGATATTCTTTGGGTCGAGGGGCATCCGAACTTGTTCGAGAAAGGTTCTGCAATGCGGATGCACGCGAAACAGGAATGTTCAGGTCATTCCACCAAAACCACCCCGCCACTGGATCCATGGGCCCCGGAACTGCTCCCGCCGCTGGAGTTGGCATTGGTCGTGGAAGATTGCCTTTTTGCCTTCGTCAACGCCCAAAGCCCGCACTCACGCGACATGCTCTGGCCATTGCTGGTGGAATCGGTCGAAGCCCTGTTGACCGATTTCAGACGTCGCTTCACCAGTGACGGACCAGAAGCGGCGGTCGATCGCAGCCGTTTGGTGGATCAATAATCCTTGCTTGTCACATTCCCCTGGATCCGGGACAGCATGATCGTCCCGGATCCAGAAAATGTTTGCGCTCCGGAAAAATGATTGTTGATCTTTCTCTGGTCCGGTATCAGAATGACATGGACAATTGTCGTTCATAATTTTCAGACTGTGAAGTATCCATTGGGGTCGGCATGCCATCAAAACATAATCATGATCGGCCTTTGATTCCTTTGTGTTTTGTCCTCATGCCTTTCGGAAAGAAATCCGATCGAGGGGTGCGAGTGATTGATTTCGACCGCGTTTATAGCGAAATCATCGCCCCCGCGATCATAAGGGCAGGAATGGATCCCATTCGTGCCGACGAGGAACAGACCGGAGGGATCATTCACAAGGCGATGTTCGAACGTCTTATGTTGTGCGATTATGCCATCGCTGATCTGACCACGGCCAACGCCAATGTTTTCTATGAATTGGGGATTCGCCACGGCATTCGACCGCAGAGTACAATACTGATCCATGGCGCGACGATGAATCTTCCATTCGATGTGGCGCCACTTCGGAGCCTTTCTTATCACCTGGATTTTGAGGGCAATCCCGCGAAACCCAAGGATGATTGTGAACATCTCGCGAAATTGCTGGAACAATGCCGTAATCCGGTTGCCGACAGTCCGCTCTTTCAACTGATTTCAGACTTTCCTCCCCCCGACATCGCCCGCCTCCGGACCGATCTTTTCCGTGATCGGGTCGCCTATGCCCAGGGCTGCAAGGAGCGGCTCGCGATCGCCCGGAAAGAAGGGGAACCGGCGGTGGCGGCATTCGAGAATGAAATCAATCTTCGCGAGGCGGAACCTGCCATCATCATTGATCTTTTTCTTTCCTACCGTGCGGTTTCGGCATGGCAAAGGATGGTCGAACTGGTCGAACGGATGCCCGGACCGGTTGCGAATGCGGTACTGGTACGCGAACAGCTTGGATTGGCCCTCAATCGTCTGGGGCGGCGCGACGAGGCGGAACGGGTCCTGCGGCAGGTCATCGAAACACACGGTCCCAGCAGCGAAACCAACGGAATCCTGGGACGGGTTTTCAAGGATCGATGGGACGAAGCGGTGAAAACGGGAAAAAAGGCCGTGGCGGATGGTTTTTTGCGCCAGGCCATCGAAACCTACCTGGCCGGTTTCGAAGCGGACTGGCGCGACGCCTATCCGGGGATCAACGCAGTCACCCTGATGGAAATGGCCAATCCGGTGGATGCACGTCAGGGGGCGTTGCTGCCCGTGGTCGGTTATGCGGTCAAGAGACGACTTTCGGGAAAGAGGCCCGATTATTGGGATCATGCCACTTTATTGGAATTGCATGTCCTTGGCCGGGATCGTGCCGCCGCGGAAGTGGCATTGGCCGATGCCCTGGCAACGGTGCGGGAATCCTTTGAACCACAGACGACAGCGCGGAATCTGTCTCTGATTCGTCGCGCCCGCGAGGATCGAGGAGAGGACCAGGAGTGGGTCCGGTCGATCGAACGGGAACTGGAAGGTGTGCGTTTCTGAATCACGGGCACATGCAAGCCGAAATTCATGGGAAAAAACATCGGGGGGGGATCAGCAAAACATGTCGAAAAACAACGATGAATCGGAAAAGGAATTCAATGAGGCGCGATTGCAGGCCAACGAAATCCTGTCGGGGAAGAGGCAGGGTTTTAACGTTCGGGAACTGATCGGGATCGCCGAACGATTGCGCGGCACGAGACAATTCGTACTGGCGCGACAACTGCTCGATCCAGAACGTCATGCGTCACTTCTGACAGGGGAACCGGAACGGCAGGCGTTCCATTCAGCCCGGGCCGTGGCCATCTACAAAGATCCGGAGCTGCTTGACGACCTCAAACTCGATCAGGCGTTGCACGACCTGAAGAAAAACCTGGACCTTGACGTTGCCGAAGATCCGGAACTCCTTGGTGTGGCCGGAGCGATCTGCAAGCGCAAGTGGGAGACGACCGGGCACCTGCACGACCTGAAGGAAGCGCTCACGTACTATCTTCGTGGTTGGAACACGAGTACACGGTCGGAATCGAAGGTTGACCGAAGTTATCCGGGAATCAATGCAGCCTTCATTCTTGATCTTCTCGCCACCCGGAACAAGGAAACTTCAGGAAAAAATAAAGTCCTGGGGACGATGGCCGATCAAAGCCAATCCGAAGCGAAGAAGATTCGCGAGGAGATCATCCGCCTTGAATCGACCGGAAGAAGGGATGACTACTGGCATCTGGTGACCATGGCGGAGGCGCATCTTGGCCTGGGCTTGGTGGCGGACGCCTCTTTCGAGGCAAACCATTTTGATCGGGCACGGGCGTTCCTTGAAGAAGCCGCTGGATTGACGGCCATACCCCTATGGCAGAGGGAGACGACCGTCCGTCAATTGTCACGCCTGATCCGCCTGCACCAACCCGAACTCACGCCGCGGACCATTGGCGATTCGGCGGCGGGACAGGCGGTACGAGCACTGATCGACAACCAGACGGCCCCTCTGGAGACAGCCTTTTCCGGAAAAATTGGCCTGGCCCTTTCGGGAGGTGGTTTCCGGGCATCATTGTTTCATATCGGTGTTTTGGCGCGATTGGCGGAACTCGACCTGTTGCGGCGGCTGGATTGTATTTCGTGTGTTTCCGGCGGATCGATCATTGGCGCCCATTATTATCTGGAACTGCGTCATCTGTTGCAGAGCAAAGCGGACGGAGCGATCACCCACCAGGACTATATCGATCTGGTCGATCGTGTCGCCAAGGATTTTCTCGCCGGAGTACAGCGCAATCCGCGAACCCTCGTGGCGGCCAATCTGTTCGCCAATCTCAAGATGATGTTCAGCAAAAACTACTCTCGAACCACCCGTCTTGGAGAATTGTACGAGAAGGAATTGTTTGCCAGAGTTGCCGACGAAGGCCGGGACCGCCCCCGATTCATGTCCGATTTGAAAATCACCCCTTTGAATGCCAAGGGGGCGCGGGAAAACGATTTTTCGCCGCGGGAGCAAAACTGGCTGCGTTGCAACAAGGTACCGATTCTTTCCTTGAATGCGACCACGCTCAATACAGGGCACAACTGGCAATTCACCGCCTCCTGGATGGGAGAACCCCCGGGCGGCATCGATTGCGAGGTCGATGCCAACTATCGGCTGCGACGGATGTATTATGAGCAGGCGCCCGAGCCCTTCAAAAAAATTCGCCTGGGTGAAGCGGTTGCCGCTTCATCGTGCGTGCCGGGATTGTTCGAGCCGGTCACATTGGACAAACTTTATCCCGACAAGACTGTTCGTCTCGTCGATGGCGGCGTCCACGACAATCAAGGGGCGGGGGTACTCCTTGAGCAAGGTTGTTCCGTGATCATCGTCAGTGATGCCAGTGGCCAGATGGAGGCAGACGACACTCCTGGCCATGGAATCCTGCCGGTTGCCCTGCGTTCCAACAGCATTCTCCAGGCCCGGGTCCGCGAGGCCCAGTTTCGCGAATTGGATGCCCGTACCCGCAGCGGTCTTTTGGAAGGTTTTGTCTTCCTTCACTTCAAGAAGGATCTTTACGGGGAAGATATTTCCTGGAGCGGATCCACCGATTCTGTCCCGGTCGCTTCGACCCGGACAAAGACCTGTTATGGCATTCTGACCGAGGTACAACGTCTTTTGGCGGCCATCCGCACCGATCTTGATTCTTTTTCGGAGATGGAAGGCCATGCCCTCATGGTCAGTGGTTACCGCATGGCCGAAAACTTTCTCGCCAAAAGCCCTGTCCTGACCAACCTGGCGGCGACACCGCTTCCCGACTGGCGTTTTGATCGATGGTCTTTTTCCAACATCGAACCCCAGATGACCGACCCGGATCGTGCCACGGAGCTTGTCCGCCATCTGAAGGTTTCACAGATTCAGTTTTTAAAGGTCTGGCATCTCTCTCCCATACTGAATGCTTTACGAAAAGTGGGCATGCCAATCATCATGGCAATCGTTTGCCTTCTTGCTATTATCTTTTGGAATGTTGAACTGACGATTCCATTGCCAACGGTAGGAACCATCGCCCTGTGGCTGCTTCCATTGATTGCCGTTGGTCTCACCGGATGGAAAATCTTTGGAATGCTTGATTTTCGTTCCTGGGTGCGAAAGCTGGCCATTGCCCTCGTAACGGCAACTCTGGGATGGTTGCTGGTCACGGTGCATCTTTGGGTGTTTGATAAATTGTTTCTTTTTCATGGACGGGTACGTCGTTAAACTCCTGTTTCACTATTGTGGAAATCCATAGGGAGAAATTGATATACTGTTACCAATGGGAGATTTAGAAATGGGAATATCCTGGAATTCTGCTGTGGAAGGTACTTCTGGGCTTTGGTATAAGTCCGGAGTCGATGATGACGGCCAATGCCATCTGCTCGTTGCCGAAAATAGAAGAGGTGTTGAGGTTAATGGTGGAAGCCATGATCACTACTGGAAGAGGGATGGAAGCTATTATGTTCAGTTAAGGGATCGCAGTGGCACTGCTTTAGCCGCAGGCAAAAAAGGCCATATATTTGAACGCGATACAAAATTTTCAGGTATCGATAAATACCTAGATGGCTTGTTTTCTCGATACTGCTCGTGCTAAAATTTCAGAGACTGGAATTTCGCGGACAGTATACAATATAGTAACTGCCCAGGTACCCCCAGGGCCCAGAATTATTGAAAGAAAAAAGGGGTCTGGGGGATTGCCCCCAGGGTTTTGATTTTGTTTTTTACGCGCCATTTCACCCGAAGCAAGATTCCCGCGTGATTTTTGCGGGAATCTTGCGTAGGCGCGCGCCTTGGTCCCGATCTTTTCGCGGTTTTTGCGAAAAGACCAGGACACATTGCAAGTTTTCAGGCCTTTCAACCTGCAAGACGTTTGCCCTTCTTCGCAAAAACCGCGAAGAAGGGCAAACCAAGGCGCGCGCCTACGCGGTTTCTCGCAAAAACCACGCGAGAAACCGCTTCGGGTGAAATGGCGCGTAAAAAACAAAGTCAAAATCAAAACCCTGGGGGCAATCCCCCAGACCCCTTTTTTCTTTCAATAATCTCGAACCGGGGGGTACCTGGGCAGTTACACAATATATTTAAAACGGCATAAACCGACTGTAGAAATAATCAAGGATTCCATCGATGCGCCGCCGTTTGGCATCATCGAACAGATCGCTTTCCATCAATCCCTCGGCGTTGAGACGGGTGACCAGGCGGTTGTAGATACCGGGCATCCCCTTGAGAAGGTTGAGTTTCAGACGGGTCAGATCGGAATGGACAAACATTGGATTCTTCTCCCTGATGGCGGATACCTTGCCTCGATGCCGGACCCGGTTTTTCGAAGCAACATTCACGCCATCGGTGGACAGACCATGGAATCGTCAATCTTTTCCATTGGTTCACCACCCACACGATCTTGTCAATGGTCAAGAAGCCAACGGGTCAGGAAAAGACGCGCCCGGGCATCACTGGTGATGGCGTGCATCAGGGCATGGGGGCTTGTGGCGGAACGTACACATTCATCGTAACGCTCGCCGTTCCAGGCTCGATGAGCCGCAAGCAGCCGGTGGTCCATCCGCTGAAGTGCCGCCCGAAGCGGGTCGGCATGCCATCGACGCCATACCTGGTCTCCATCCTCGAACACGTTTCCCATCCAAAGATGAATGGCACCGAACACCGTCACCGTTCCATCCCGCCAGATCATGGGATCGGTATCGAAGGGTTCGACAACCACCTCCTTTCCATCGAGCCATCCTTCCAACAACCGCCCCTCATGAACATATTCGCCGCGCTCCATAAGCCTGGCACGGCCCATGGCATCGATACAGGAACTGAAAAAATAAAACGTCATCTTACCAGAGGTGCCCATGAGGGTGACCTGGGCCTCGCGAATCACGCCACCCTGTTTGCCGGGGTGGCCAGGATATTCCTTGAGGCGGGGTGAGGTCTGCCATTGGATGTCCGTCACCGCCCAACCACGTCGTTCAAGTTCATCGTTCAAACGACCCCACACTCCCTTCTGAAAAAGGCGGGTTGAAAAATTTAATATGTTTTGCTTGTGAATCAGAGAGACCGAACAATCCGCCCGCTCCCCCTGGGCCAAAAGCAGCCGGGCAACATGGGCCACGGGAATCCGCTCCTTGAGGGCGCCATGCCGATCGGCAATCATTTCCTGATGATATTCATCAAAACTGATCTGCACCTGGACCCGGGCAGGGGCAAAGGAGGAGGGCCTTCGATCCAGGGCGCGATACAACCCGGCGAAAAATTGTCGGGCCGCCTCCCGGGAATGCGCCAGCCGTGCATTGAGAAGGATGGCAAACGTTTCCACCCGATCCATGGTGGCAATCGCCTGATGAAACAGCTCAAGATCAGGCGTCAAATCGCCACCGGTAAACAAAAGATTGCGTCCCCGGCGATTGATGGCCGCCAACAACGGAGCGCTTTCGTGAACAGTTTTCATCGGTGGCCGCCAGATGAACATGCAGTGGCGACAGGATTCGGGGCAGGAAAACCTGGGAACGAAACCCATCTTGTCCCAACAGGGTACCGGACGATCAAGATGGATCAAGCCATCCACCAAGGCGATTCGTTCGCGATCATCGGCCCCGCCCACGGCGTTCAAGATTTCCTTTTCCCTGGCGCCGACGCGACGCACCTCCTGTTGACGATCACGGGCAAAGCCGCCAAGCCGACGCCACCGGTCCGCCAACTCCGCGACGAATCGCTCCAGTTCTCCCGGTTCGTCCATGCCCGAAATGGCAATGTCGCCAATCGGCAACCGGTTCCGCCGTTCCAGGAACCAGCGGATCAGCGTGGCATCCTCGTCCCACGGCGCCGCCTCCAGCAGCCAGGAGGAAACAGGCGGGGAAAGGCCGGCGGTATCGATAAACCGCGCAACCCAAGGCCGATACAAAGAATGAACTTCCCGTTCCAACCAACGGCGGGCATACACCAATCCCAGGATCACCCCTTCCTTTTCCGAAAGGTGCCGGACAAAGTGACGTCGCGCCGCCACCAGACGGTTTCCGTGCCACTGAATATACGGGTCCAAGAGTGTCGGAACAATTGTGGGGGTCGGAGAAAAATCATTCCAACCGGACCCATCTTCAATCGTTTTTCCGTCGATCGTTGCCAATGGTCAAAAATCCCAGACGCAATACGTGAAACATGAACCAGGCACAAACACCCGCAAAGACCTCGGGCAACAGCCATGGCAATACCGGCTCAATTCGCCGCTGAAAAAAGGAAAGAAAAACAAAATCCTCCCTACCACCCCTTCCCCGCCGCATGACATCCAATAATAAAAAAATCTGCCATACCGACCGGCGCAATACAGCCCCAACCGCACACCAGCGCCACCACCGCTGTCGATACGTCCGCCCCGTCTCGGATGCCGTCCACAGGCGAAAAAACATCTCCAACGCCAACCGGCCCGTCCGCCCCTGTTCGCGATACAAACCCGGCGACCCTTCGAGAAAGCCGTGATGATCCACCTCCCAGGCAATCATGATCAAGGCATTCAGGATCGCCCGCCGCCACACCCCCTCGGCGATAAACCGGCGCGATGAAGTTCCCAGCCGTCCCGGCAGCAGAATCCAGCGTCCCAAACGGGCCACCTCCCGCGCCAGGCGCCGTTCTTCCAGAAAGGGATGGGTGGTATCGAAGCCCCCTGTTTCCCTGAAAAAAGAAGGGGTGATCCACAAACCCTGGTCTCCATGGATGCATTCATGTCGATCAAGACGACTTTTTTCTTGCCAGAAACGCCACATCCGTCCCTGTTGCACCACAATATCGACAAATTCAATGGCCCAATGGCCGGCGCTGCGCGGTTCCAAGGCAAGTTGCCGCGTCATGAAATCGCAGGCCTCCTCAAGAAATCGCGGATCGGGCAATCGGGAATCGGCATGGAGAAACAACCACTGTTCCCCTCGGGCCACCGCGACCGCAGCATTCATCTGCACCCCTCGTCCCGGTGGCGAGGAGACCACACACCATCCCTTCCGCCGCGCCAGCGCCAGCGAATCATCCCGTGATCCACCATCCGCCACGATGATTTCCAAATCCTTCAACGATTGACGCTCAATGTCCCCGATCAATCGCTCCAGGACGACCGCATCGTTCAATACCGGAATGATTATTGAGAGTTTAATGCCGATCATGATATAAAAGGTGTCGGAAAAACAAGCCATCAAAAGGAGGAACGGGCTCTTGAGGGAGTGAACGGTTACCTTGAGGGGTTGCTCTCAGGGTATTGATTTTCCATTATATTCTTTACCCGAATGGCATCATGTCTTTCATGAAGATTTTCTTGATCCTGTTGTTCTTTTTCTCTTTGCCACCTCTGGCCTTGGCCGGAGAACCCTCCTCGGGGCGGCTGATCGTCGTCGTCACCCAAGGTTGCCCCTACTGCCAGCAATTCAAAGAGACGATCGGTCGGTTTTACCACAAGACCGCCATCGGTCGTCGATTTCCCCTGGTCGAGGTCGATCAATTCAATCCCCCTGCCGAATTCGAAGATCTGGCCTGGGAAATTAAATTTCTGCCAACGTTCATCGTTTATAACCGGAATGGAAAAGAAATTGCACGGTTTCGAGGATACCGCGGCGAAGAACCGTTCTGGGTCGATCTGGAAAAAGCGATCGGTCCATGAAAAATGAAAATGCATGGGGCCAAAGCCCTGTTTCATGACCCAGGGAAAAGAGACGTGGAATGTCATTGTTCGAGCGATTGAAAATTGGTTTGACCAAAACCCGTGAACGATTTTCCCGGGGTGTGGACGATCTGTTCAAGGGAGGAGGAAGCGGCGAGGAATTGTTCGAGGATCTGGAAGGTTTGTTGATCACTTCCGATTTTGGTCTGGAAACCAGCGTCAAGATTATCGAAGAGGTCCGCAAACGCCATCGCGGTCCCCTGGAACCCGAGGCATTGCGCAAGGTGTTGCGACAGGTGGTGTTGGAATGGCTGATGCCGCTTCAGGTCGAAGGATCGGCCTGGAACGAAAAACCCCGGGTGATTCTGGTGGTCGGCGTCAATGGCGTCGGAAAAACCACCACCATCGGCAAACTGGCCCATCATTACCAAATCCAGGGACGCTCCGTCCTCCTGGCGGCGGGAGATACCTTTCGCGCCGCAGCCCTGGAACAACTGCGCCTTTGGGGCGAACGGAGCACCGCCACCGTCATCGCCCAGCAACACGGCGCCGACAGCGCCTCGGTGATTCATGACGCCTTCAACGCCGCCAGCGCCCGAGGGTTCGACCTGATGCTCGCCGATACCGCCGGACGATTGCACACAAAAGTCAATCTGATGGAAGAACTGAAAAAAATAAAAAGGGTTCTCGCCCGCCAAGATACCGGGGCACCCCATGAAGTCTGGCTGGTCCTCGATGCCACCACCGGCCAGAACGCCCACAGCCAGGTCAAACGTTTCCATGAGGATCTCGGAGTCACCGGATTGATCGTCACCAAACTTGACGGTACCGCCAAGGGAGGCGTCGTCGTCGGCCTGGCGCGAACTTTCGGTCTGCCAGTCCGGTTCATCGGCGTCGGAGAAGCCATGGATGACCTGCGCCCATTCGATGCCGCCCAATTCGTGGAAGCTCTTTTTTAAACCTTCGACACGCAACGGTCCCGCATGACCATGAACATCACCTTTTTCGGATCCTTTCCCCCCTTGTCACGGATCTTTCCGTCCACCACGGTTTTTTTAATCTTCCTTTCTTTCGTTCTTGCCCAGCCACTGACGGTCGAGGCATTGTCGGAACGGGAACTGGAACTCTTCCGCAACCATTTTGCCATTCTCGAAGGAGGCGGACCCATCGACGAAGTCCTTGACCATTCCTCGTGGCCCAAGGATGAGGGGCTGGCCTCCTATCTGGAAATGGAACTGCTGTATCACCCCCGTCACGAAACAACCCTGCCGCGTCTGATCGGGTTTCTCGAACGTTGGCCCAACCATGCGCAGAAAAAACACCTGGAAAAAATGGTCGAGGTCCGCATCGCCCACGCCGAACCGGAACACAAGGTTCTGGCCTGGTACGACCGTCATCCCCCGGTCACCAAGGCGGGACGGGTTTACTACGTGCAACTGCTCCTCGCCAATCAACGGGTCTCCGAAGCACAACCCCTGTGGCGGGAACTTTATCTGGAAGGGGTTTCATTTCCCGAAGACCTGATCCGAATCACCGCCCCGTTCGAGCAAAAACTGGGGACGGCGGAAAAAGAAAAACGGGCCCACAACATGATCCTCAAAGGTAATCGCGAACCGCTGAAAAAGTTTATCGAAGGCTTTCCAAAAAATCGCCGTGACTACTTCCTGGCCCTCGACGCCGCCACCGCCGGCGATGAAAAACTGTTCGCCAAATACCATGCCCGTCTGGAAAAGAAAGAGGCCATGAGCCCGGCGATCTGGTACGCCCGAATGGAATGGCTGCGCAGTCATGGATCGACGACACGGGTCCATAAAATGCTTCTGGGACGGGAAGGGACCTACCTTGACGTCGATGACCGCTGTGCCCTCCGTTTTCGCCTGGGCCGAACCTTCTACAACGACAATCGCCTCGCCGAAGCCTTTGAACTCCTGAACCGCAATGTCATGGAAAAAGGGGCGCAACTGGAGGATTCGGTATGGCTCGCTGCCTGGACCGCCCACCGGTTGAAAAAAGAAAAACGGGCCCTGGAACTTTTCAAACTCCTGGGCACCGAAGCCAAAACCGACCACCGCCGCGCCCAGGGGGCCTGGTGGGCCGCTGAACTCTCGAAAACAAACGAGGAAAAAAGAAAGTGGATTCAGCAGGCAGCCCGTTATCCCGACAATTTCTACGGCCTGATCGCCCTGGAAACCCGCGATGGCGGCCTGCCCGGTCTGCAAGATCCACCCCTTGCCTGTTCCATTCTTCAACAATCCCACATTCAGAACGACATGCAACGAATGCATCATTTACGTGCCGTCGGACGTAATTTCTACAACGGCGCGGAAATCGACGCCCTGGCGCAACGATACCATCTGAAACAGGAGGACCGGTTGTGCCTTGCCCATGCCACCGGTGCCTATGATTATGGTTTAAAACTGGCGCGGGAAATGAAAGGTTCGGATTTCTATCACTGGTCGAGCCTCTATCCCCTGCCACACTGGAAACCGATGGTCGGATGGGATTTGGATCCCGCATTGATCTGGGGAATCGCCCGTCAGGAAAGCGTGTTCTTTCCCCGGGCCAAATCGAGCGCCAATGCCCGTGGTCTTCTTCAGCTCATGCCCGCCACCGCCGAGGAACAGGCGCGAAAAAGTTCCCTTCCCCCCTCCAATCCCAACCGTCTCCACGACCCCGCCTACAACCTTTCCCTGGGACAGGCCTACATGAAACGGATGCTTCAGGCCTTCGATGGCGACCTGGTGCTGGCCCTGTGCGGTTACAACGCCGGACCGGGACGGGGAAAGAATTGGAGCGAGCGGCGGCGCAACGAACCAACGCTGACCTTCATCGAAAACATTCCGTTCAACGAAACCAAAAACTATGTCAAACTGGTGATCGGTGGCGTGGTTTATTATCAACTGCGCATATATGGCAAAGGCTCGATCCTCTCTCTTATCGATCAGGGAGAACCTGGCCCAGGAAAGTTTCAAAAGTAATAAGATATTGAAAGAAAAAAGGGGTCTGGGGGATTTCCCCCAGACCCCTTTTTTCTTTCAATAATTCCGATACCGACGCCACACCCAGAGATAGATCATCCCGTTGAAAACCAGAACAACCACCCCCAGGACCGTAAATCCCCAGGTGGGAAAACCGCCAGAAAACCAATAATCGGGGTAGATCAGGGGTAGGACCCAATGTTCGACAAAGCTGGTCGCATACCCCGCCTCCCGTCCCATCCGGCGCAAATCGTTTTCCAAATAGGTCAGCGGACAAATCACCCCCGCCAACTCAACGAACATCCCCCACACCACGCTCGGCAGATGGAGCCAACGCACCACCGGCCAACGTGGCACCAACATCCCCCCAAAAAGAACAAAGGTCACAAATATAAGGTGGAGACAGACAACACCATCTGCCAACAATCGGTAGATCATTCGATCCCAGATCACTCGGAAACAGAATGCCTTTCAGGTAAAAAACCAAAACCCTGGGGGCAATCCCCCAGACCCCTTTTTTCTTTTAATAATTCTGAATCCAGGAGAGGTACCTAAATAGTTACATTTATCCTTTCCATTCACCCGCCAGAGCCTCCTCGGAATGACGCGCATAAACCCGCCACGCCGCCATGGGCAACTCCATGATCCGGTCATCGGCAACAGCAGCCAAGCGTTCCGGATTGGCCAAGTCAACCGTCATCGCACCACTACCATCCAACGCCGAAATAAAACGGAGCACCAAACCACTCGGTAGATGTGTCGCCGTCCGGCCCACAAGATCCACCCGCCACTCATCGTCTTCCTCCACCATTCCATCGACTCCCCTTGCCCTCAGGATTCAACCCGCTCCCCAAGCCGGGTCTCCTTGGCCAGTTGCCGCCGTTTCTCCGAATAGGCCGGGGCGACCATGGGAAAATTGGCATCAAGATGAAACAAACGGCGATAGGTATTGATGTCCATCCCATGGCTGCGCGACAAATGACCCTTCATCGCCTTGAGCTCCTTGCCGCAGATCAAACAGACTACCGCATTTTCGGAAACCGCATTTGCCGGATCGACAAATGGTTTGAATTCCGCCATCCCCGGCTGCGACTTCCTGACCCGTTCCCCCAATTCCTCGGCCAGCTCCTCCCTTCCCGGCAAGGGTCCCGACTCATCGGACAACAGGGAAAGGGTCCGGTGAACCGATTGAATCAAATTGGGTATTTCCACTGCCGGAATTTCATTATTTGCAACATACGCCTGTACGATTTCCGCGGTGAATTTCAAATTCATTGTCTGGTTCCTTGCCGAGCGGTGATGTTCCATTTTTCTACTGTGCAATTTACTTATAACGTCACTCTCAGCAATTTTGCCGCTCATGTCAACAAATATTCTCTGTTCACCACCTGGAACAAAACAAGAAAGGCGTACATTTTCCGCATGTTATCGGAAAATTTCAGAAATAAATTCTTGTTCGTTAACAATTTTTCCCGCTCCCGCCTTTTGAACGGGAACGAATCCTCGAATCATCCGACCCCCTTTTCCTTCAAAAACGGAGCGTAGGCGTGATCCACTTCCATGATGTGCTGGGTCAACCAGGCCTTGAGCAAGGTCAGAAGGTCGATGGCGACGGAAAAATCACCCTGTTCGAATTGTGCGACAACACCAGCCAGTTGCGCTTCGAGATTACGGTGAATTTTAATATGCGTTTCAGTCGCGGGATAATGAAACTTGTGGAACAGGTCCTCCTCGCGGCTGAAATGAAACTTGGCATATTCTCCCAGTTCGAGGAGCAGTTCGTGAACCATCTTGCCGCTCTGTCCGGAACTCATGACAGAGTGCAGTTTGTTGGCCATGTCCACCAGTTTGCGATGATCGGCATCGATGTCCCGCAAACCAAGGGTCAGTTTATCGTTCCAGGGAAAGAACAATTCACCAACGACCGGTTCGCCATCACGACTCAGATAAAGCAGGTCGATCATCTTGAAAATATATTTTTGATTCTCAATGAATTTCGGCATCTCCTCCATCGCCTGGTCCCGGCCCAGGGATCCTAGACGCCCGGCCAGGGCATACCATTCCCGATGACGAAGGGCCAATTCCTTGAACGATTCACGGGTGGCCAATGATGATCCCTGGGTTCCCTGGATCCAACGTCCCAGGAGGGTCGCATCCGCGACGGCAATGGGATGATCGGCTGCCGAAAACCGTCCGGCGATGATTCCCTCGATGACACCCACCAGGGCAAGCATTTCACCCTTGACCGCCTTGATGTTGTAGGGGGGATCGCCGAAATCAAGTTTGATCTGCGCGGCATAGAGAGAATTGGTCATCTCCTGAAGGACCAGACCCATCCTTGCGAACTGTTCGGAGGAAAGTTTCATGGAAACGGCGGTATTTCCAGCCAGGACGATGCTCTCATTGACCTTTTGCGCGACCTCGCCGGTCCGGTTCATCGAAACAAGAATCGCATTGGCATGGTCCAGGGCGGTATTGCTGTCGGCGGCATTGGCCTGGGCGGCGGCGGCGACACCCTGGGCGGCATTGGCGACCTCGGAGGTGCCGATGGCCGCTTCGGAAGCGGCCCGGGCGACATCCTGGGCGGCAACGTTGAGTTCCTGGGCATTGCGAGTCACTTCCGCCGCCGCCTCGGAAACCTGTTGCATCGCCTCGGAAATGGAATGGACGACACTCGCCTGTTCATCGACCGAAAGATTGATCTCCATATTGGTGCGGTTGATCCGTTCCATGGAAGCGACGATTTCCAGATTGGCCTTGGCCACTTCCTGGGTATGCGACTGAATGGTCTTGTTCTGCTGATGAATCATGCGGGTGGCGTCGGCAGTCTGACGCGCCAGCTCCTTGACCTCGTTGGCGACGACGGCAAACCCCTTGCCGGCATCCCCCGCCCCCGCCGCCTCGATGGAGGCGTTGAGCGCCAACATGTTGGTCTGCTCGGCAATGTCGGTAATCACCTCGACCACATGACTGATCTCGCGGGCGGATCGGGAAAGTTGATCCATGACATCCTGAGTGCCCCGGGCATGATTGAACGCCTGTTGCGATTCCTTGCTGGCCCGCTGACAGCGGACACGGACATCGTTCAAGGCCTCCGTCACCTCCTTCACCGAGGCGCTGACATTGCGCACCGCCAGATCCACCTGTTCCAGGTTTTGGTTGACACCTCCGATATTGGCGGTAATCTCCTCGGCGGCGGCAGCCATGGTCGAAATGTTGACGCTGGTCTGTTCGACCCCGGCGGCGATGCTGGAAACATTCTCGGAGACCCGGGTAGAGGCAATGGAAATGTTCTGGACGTTTTCGGTCGCCTGATCGATGGCCCCCTTGACCTGGATTATTTCCTGGAACAACACCTCGTTCTGACTGGACACCGTCCCCACCACCTCATGAGAGGCCCGGGCATCGGCGCTGATGACGTGACGAACCTTGACCAACTCGGAGGCACAGGCGGTAATGCTTCCGGAATGAAGCGAAATCAGGGACATCAACCGGGTCATGGTGTCGGCCAGGGCATTGATGTCCAGGGCGATCCGGTTGACCTCGTCCATTTGGCCCGTCACCGGAACCCGAATGGTCATGTTCCCCTCGGCCAGGGCACGCACCACCGGTTCGATTCGTCCCAGGGATTGGTTCAAGGCACGCACCAGAAACCATCCCAGCGCAGCAACCAAAAGTGAAGCAAGGATCAAGGCAGTGGTCATGCCGTCACGAAAATGGACGAATCGATTCTCCACCTCCGACAAAAGGCCCTCGGTCAGAGCGACGCGCCCCGCGACGAACGGCGCCAGAACCTCCTGCAAGGCAGTCGATTCACGATCGAAATCGGCCATGCGCCGATTGCCCTTCTCCGGCCCGCCCTCGACGTAGGCCTTGGCCATCTCCCTGCCCTGACCGTAAAACGCCGCAAAACGTTCCTGCAAGGCATCCAACGTCCGATGAAGCTCCGGATCGACCTGGCGAGGAATGCGCCCGCGAAACTCCCGCAACGACTCCTCGAAAAGGACGGCATTCTCCTCGGCCATTTTCCAACCGTCATCCAATCCGTCCTGCCCCCGGGTGGCGGAAACATCGGTGAGGAACTGCTGGACGTTGAGAATGCATTTGTCCATCTTCTTGGCCAGAAGAGTCATCTCCACCCCTTCGGCGCGAATGGCGCTGGTGGCGCTGGCAACCTTCTGGCTGGCGACGAAGGCCCATACATCCAGACCGATCAAAAACAGTACCGGGACCATCAACGACAGAAAAATCCGATCCCTGAGCTTCAGATTCAATCGAATACGCTTCATGTTCATGTCGGTCATGTTTCTTCTTTATCCGATGTTGATGAAAGACATCGGCCCACATTTTCGGGAGATGTCTCGATTTTGCCAAAGGTCATCCATTTCGTGTACCGAACAGGGAACCGCCAATCCGCACCATCGTCGCCCCCTCCTCGATGGCCACGATGAAATCATGGCTCATCCCCATGGAAAGGATCTCCATCGACACCCCCGGAATGGCATGCGCCGCCATGTCCCGCGCCAGACAGGCCAGTTTCCGGAACTCGGGCCGGACCCGCTCGGGATCCTCGGCAAAAGGCGGCACGGTCATCAAACCCTTGACCGAAAGACGTGGCAACGACGCGATCTGGATCAGAGTCTTTTCCAGATCCCCAGGGGCCAATCCCGATTTTTGCGCCTCGCCACCAACGTTGACCTGGAGAAGAATGGGCATGGTCCGGCCAACCGGCATTCGTCGATCCAATTCGCGTGCCAGTTCGATCGAATCGACACTTTGGATCATTTGGAACAACTGCACCGCAATCTTGACCTTGTTGCGCTGCAACGGGCCGATGAGATGCCAGGAAAGCCCCGGATGATCAACCCCCGGAATCTTGTCCCGCGCCTCCTGCACCCGGTTTTCACCAAACAGCAACTGCCCCGCCCGGGCCGCCACCAGGACATCCCCGACCGGACGGGTCTTGGAAACCGCAACCAATCGAACCGACCCAGGTTCCCGACCCACGCGCCGACAGGTCTCGGCAATCGTATCCCGCAAAGCGGCCAGTGAAGAAGCGATCATGCTCATGATGGATCCCATGGGTGAAATTGAACCCCGCCATGGCCGCGACATGCCACCCCTCCGGATGACATCATGCCCCGCCCGCATTTCCCGGCGCTCGACAACCGTTTCCCAAGTAACCGACTTATGGCGGATTTTCATTGATCGACGCCAACGATTCTGTTAGGCTGCAAGTATCCTGAAGACCGTGTCGAAAACCGACCATGTGTCGGCTCCAGCAGGCAAGACAGGACGATACGGTGTTTGACCGGAGTGCTTCGTCGAAATCTTCGTCGGACGGATTCATCAGGATCGGCCCCATGATCCGGTTCAAGCCAAAGAACCATCCATCCTGACAAGGCTCATCCGGGTTCCAAATCCGTCCCGGAACGCTCCACGATACGACAAGCCGCCCGTGTCTGGATCGCCAGTCATGCGGACCGTTTCAACATAACGACGTATTATCAACCAATTCAGACCAATGGACAAGGAGTTCCAATCGTGAACGACAACCGCCCTTTCCCGACCCCCATGGGATCTCGAACCGTCGCGGATTCCCGAAGGACCGGCCTGGCCATCGACAACGGCGTCACCACCTATATCAAACAGGTCTACGCCCTCCTTGCCGCAAGCCTGGCCGTTGCCGTCGCCGCCGGCTACGTCGGGATGACCCTCCCCTTTGCCCGTGAACATCCCATCATCCTCATGGTCCTCATGCTCGGCGCCCTGTTTCTGGCCATGAAGGTTCAGAACACCGCCACACTGTTTCTTTTTACCGGAATCTCCGGCTTGAGTCTCGGTCCGGTGATCGCCGTCTACGTCGGGGCCGGCATGTCCCATATCGTCGGACAGGCGGCGTTGCTCACCGGCATCATCTTCACCGCTTTGAGCTTTTATGCGATGACGACCAAAAAGGACCTTTCAATGATGGGGGGCATGCTGTTTGCCGGCCTCATCATCGTCGTCATCGGCGGGTTGATCAACATGTTCATCCACTCAACCGCCATGGCCTTCGCCATTTCGGCGGTGGGCGCCTTGATCTTCTCGGGATATATCCTTTTCGAAACCCAGCGGCTGAAAATGGAACCCTGGGCCATCGCCCCTCCAGTCGCAGCATTGAGCATGTACCTCAACGTCGTCAACCTGTTCACCTCGCTGTTGCAGATTCTGGGCATCTTCGGAAGTGACGACTGAGCGCCACCACGAACCACGGGGGGGGAGCGACCGTTCCCTCCCCTTCTGTCTCGAAACAGACCCTGGCGTACCTTCGCCAACACGGGAAGATTCCGTTCGCCGGCTTGAAAAAGCGATCCGCCTTCTCGGTACCCTTGGTTGGACCCTGGTTTCCGGTCCGGCCGTGGTGGTTCTTGGCAGAGAACAACGGCTGTTCGGATTGGGAAAAAATTTCCCCGAGGATGGATGGCCCATCTCCACCGGTCACGCCGGTTTCGGAAACGAAGCGGACAGCGGACGCACTCCGGTTGGACTGCACCGTATCTGTGCCTGCATCGGCGCCGGCGCCCCGCCGGGGACGGTGTTCAAAAGCCGCGAACCGACAGGAGAGGTCATCGACATCACCGCCGCTCCCCTGGAACCCGGAAAGGATTGCATCACCACACGCATCCTCTGGCTCGAAGGATTGGAAGAGGGGATCAATCGTGGTCCGGGGGTGGACAGCCGGGAACGCTATATCTACATTCACGGCACCCCTCATGAAGATCGCCTCGGCGTTCCGGTTTCCGCGGGTTGCATCCGCATGGACAATCGGGACATCATTACCTTGTTCGATCTGGTTTCGGTGGATACCCCGGTCGTCATCCTTCCTTAGCGACTTGACGTTCGATAATCATGCTGCGTGTTGTATCGCCACGGCAGTATATCATTGATCGATGAAAATATTGCTCCCATGGATTGACCATGACCGACATCAGCCACCCACATGACCGATTCTTGAAGGCTTTGCTTGCCAATCCAGCAACGGCAGGCGCTTTGTTGCGGGAGCGGTTGCCAAAGGAAGTGGTGGCAATGTTGTCCGATGATCCGCCAGAGTTGGTGGAGGGTTCGTTCGTCGATGAAGCGTTGCGGACCCACCTGACCGATCGGCTTTATCGGGTCAAAACGATCACTGGCCGGGCGGCCTTGCTGTACGTGCTGATCGAGCACAAAAGTTCTCCCGACGTGCGTATCGGCTGGCAATTGTTAAATTACATCATCGAGGCATTGAAACAATGGGCACGCGAACATCCGGGATGGAAGCAACTCCCGGCCATCGTCCCCTTCGTATTCTACCATGGCGAGATGGGGACTGAACGAATACCCGTCAAAGACCATGAGTACACCTTGAAAATGGTTTCAGGGATTGGAGGCAAAGAGCGG